>DATDAX010000282.1:0-2140 GCA_036525175.1 Terrimicrobiaceae bacterium
TCTCTCCCATGAAGTGCACGCCGCAAAAAGCAATGACGTCCGCATCCGTTTCGGAGGCCTTGTAGCTCAGGCCCAGCGAATCCCCGACGAAATCCGCCAGGTCTTGGATTGGACCAACCTGGTAATTATGCGCAAGAATGATCGCGTTCCGCCTTTGCTTCAGGTCGAGAATCTCTTCAACAATGTCCGTGGCGACGGTTGTCATGAACTACATTCCCAAATAATCTCGCTTGTTCAAGCGCCATCCTCAGAGCCTTCGACCTTGCTCGGAATGGCCAGGAGTACTTTGGGCCAGCGCCACGGTAGGTCCCCAGTTGATTCATGGAGCCGGTTTGTTTCAACTCTTGTCCCGCCGAAATTTGAGCCCGACGCGTGTGCCGTTCCTTGGTCGACGGCAAAAGATTTCGGTCCTATAACCTTTTCCGGCGCCATGATAAAGGGCGTATTTTGATTCAGGATTCGCCATGGTGATTATCGTGATGGGTGTTTCAGGGTCCGGCAAAACGACCATCGGTCGATCGCTCGCGGCTGCATTGCACTGGAGTTTTAGCGATGCAGACGATTTCCACAGTCCTGCGAACGTTGAAAAGATGAAGAATGGAATCCCGCTGACCGACGAAGATCGCGAGCCGTGGCTGCAAGCAATTCGGACCGCTATCGAGCAGTGGAAGCGGGACGAGGCCGGCCATGTTCTGGCATGCTCTGCGCTGAAGGGGAGCTACCGCGAGATTTTGGGGCAGGACGACCCCGATGTGAAGTTCGTATATCTTCACGGTGCCTTCGATATCATCTCTCAAAGGCTAAAAGAGAGGAGGGATCACTTCTTCAATTCTGCGCTTCTGCGGAGCCAGTTCGAAGCGTTGGAAAGTCCTCGAAACGCATTGGTTGTCGACATTTCCAAGGAACCTCAGGAGATCATCGCTTCGATCCTGGCGACAATCAAACCTGTAAGGGAGCTTGAAGGATCGGAGTAGCCTCGGAGAAGGCAATACTGTTGGGCGCCGACTGCTATGCAAGCGCCTTGACGGCTTCGGCGAGAGTGGCTGAATTTGAGAACGAAATGACGGGCGTACCCTTGCGGATGCGGCCAACGAGGCCGGCGAGGACACCGCCAGGACCCAGTTCGATGAGCTGGTTGCAGTGGAGCTGATCCAGCAGATACTCGACGCTTTCGGTCCAGCGGACGCTGCCAGTCACCTGATCTGAGAGAGTCCGCCTGATGGCTTCAGGGTCGCTAACGGCCTGAGCATCGACGTTACAAACGACGGGCACCTTCGGGGACTCGATGGAGGTGCTTTGCAGCACGTCCTTGAGCTTAAGATAAGCGCTTTCCATCAGGCGCGAATGGAAGGCGCCTGCAACCTGAAGTTCCACCGCTTTGCGAGCCCCATATTCTTTTGCAAGGGAAACCGCCAGGGCGATCTTGGAGGCCTCGCCGGACAGCACGATTTGTCCCGGACTATTGAAATTGGCGACGTCGACGTCTGCCGCCGCTGCGAGCTCCCGAATTCGGTTTTCCTCGCCGCCAATGACCGCGGCCATTCCTCCTTGAGTTTTCTCGCAAGCTTCCTGCATAGCTTGAGAGCGCTTGGCGACGAGTTCCAATCCCGTCTTGAAGTCGAACGTTCCCGCCGCGGCGTGAGCTGTAAATTCGCCAAGTGAAAGTCCGGCGGCGGCATCGAAAGCAAACTCCGGCATCTTTTCTTTGAGGGCGGCGAGACAGGCCAACCCGTGCACGTAGAGCGCCGGCTGACAAATCGACGTCTTCGTCAACTCGTCCGCTGGGCCTTCAAACGCTGTCTGCGTGAGCGGGAAGCCGAGAATCTCGTCGGCTTGCTTAAAGAGGTTTGAGGCGGCGGGAAACTCGGCCGCGAGATCCTTGCCCATACCGACGGCCTGCGCGCCCTGGCCGGCAAACAACAAAGCGATTTTCTTGCTCATAAGGTGATTTTGAGAAGGCGGGCGGTTCTCGCCGCCGCGGCACGCAATAATTCTGCCGCACGAAGGCGGGATTCATCAAGCGTCAATGGTCCGTTGGCGATGGGAATACAGGCGTCGAAGCCGGGAAGTTCATCCTGGATGCTCCCAGCAAAGCCGATCACTCGCTTGCCGTGACGCTCGGCGAGCCGGGCAATTTCGA
>DATDAX010000283.1:0-9168 GCA_036525175.1 Terrimicrobiaceae bacterium
CGAATTTTCTCTGGACGGAGGGAGAGAAGGACATTGTCGGCGACTGTGGAATGGTCGGCTTTCAGCTGAAGCGTCAAGCCGCCCTCGATACGGCAATCGAGCAGGTCGTCGTGCCTCGCCAATACCTCTGCCTCAACGATATTTGTTTCGCCGATAAATGTGGCAACAAAGCGGCTTGCGGGTTTGTAGTAGATTTCATTGACAGAGCCGATTTGTTCCACCCGTCCGCAACTGATCACGGCGACGCGATCGCTCATTGTGAGCGCCTCCTCCTGATCATGGGTGACGAAAATAAACGTGATGCCAAGCCGCTTTTGCAGTTGTTTGAGCTCGGACCGCATCTGAGTTCGCAGCTTTGCGTCGAGGGCGCTGAGTGGCTCATCCAGGAGAAGAACTTTGGGTTCGCATACGATGGCGCGGGCGAGGGCCACCCGCTGGCGCTGGCCTCCCGAGAGCTGCGCGGGCTTGCGATTCGCAAAATCGTGGAGCGAAGTCATCTCGATGACGCGATCAACGCGCTTCTTGATGTCTGGCGCGGCGAGCTTCTTCATACGCAGGCCGAAGGAGATGTTTTCGTAGACGGAGAGGTGTGGAAAGAGCGCATAGCTTTGGAACACCTGATTTACGCTGCGCCGGTAGGGAGGATCATGGGTGACGTTCTTGCCGCCAATGAAGATGTCTCCTGTCGAAGGATGTTCAAAGCCACTGATGAGCCGCAGGCATGTCGTCTTTCCACAGCCCGAAGGGCCAAGGAAGGTCATGAATTCCCCTTCGGCAATATCGAAACTGACTTCCTCGAGGGCTGTAAAGCTACCAAACCGCTTGCTGACTTTCCGCAACTCCACCATTGAAGCCATTCCAAAGCGTATCAGCGCCGCATCCCGCAGCTAGCGGAATTTCATGACGAGCCGAAAGTGTTGAAAGTTCGAAGTTTCAAATTTTCTTTGAGAGTCTTTCCGCAAGGCGCTCCAACGCGGGGGATCGATCCATTGGATCAAGGCGCACGTCGATGATGCTGGCTTGAGCGGTGTCGGCCTTCGCGGCAAGGAGGGCTTGATCGAGTTCGTCTTCGGTTCTCGCAATGAAGCCGCTCCCACCGCCGATGACTTGGGGAATTCTTGAATACTCCCACGGAAGGATATCGTTATACGGTCCATTGTGAATGTGGCGTTCGGTGCCATAGCCCGCATTGTTAAGAACGATGATGATGGGATTCAGATTTAGGCGGACGGCCGTTGCGATTTCCATGCCGGTCATCTGAAACGCGCCATCGCCAACGATGACGAGCGGCCGAAGCGCCGGATTGGCCAGCTGAGCGCCAATGGCCGCAGGCACCGCGAATCCCATGGACGCATAGTAGGCAGGCCCCAGAAACTCCGTGCGTCGATGAATAAACAGGTCGGCCGCACCGAACAGGGCGTCCCCAACATCCACGACGACAATCGTCTCATCGCTTAGGAATGCATCAAGCCGTTGGAACACGCGCTTTACCGTCAGCTTTGTTCCTGGCTCGACCTTGAACTCCGGTTCCCTCTCCGGATGCGGATGCCGGCCCGGCTCGCGGCGCGTCAGATCGGCGGCGACGAGGCCGCGCATGAAGTCTTTGAAGCGGACGTCTTCGAACGTATGATAGCGGATCGATAGCTTTTCGCTGGTCGCGCTGATCGATCGCGCCGGGTCGAGCCGCGCGGTGTAGATGCCGAGATTGATGTCGGTCATGAAAGTGCCTAACATGATCACGCAGTCGCTCGACTCGACATAACTTCGGATATCGTCGCGCCCCATGGCCCCTTCATAGACGCCGAGGCAAAGCGGATGCTGCTCGCTCATCACTGACTTGCCCAGGATCGTCGAGGCAAACGGGATGTTCGCCTTTTCGATTAGTAAGAGAAGCAATTCCTGAAGTCCAAACCTGTGGACTTCGACGTCTGCGAGGATGACTGGCTGCCTGGCGTGATTTATCATCGCGACGGCTTCCTCGACAGCCTCTGCGAGGGCGGCCGGGTCACTAGCCTCATGGATCTGTGTCGGGGAATGATGCTTGATTCCAAAGCGCGCCACCATGTCGCGCGGAAGCTCGATATAAACCGGCCGCTTGTAGCGCAGGACGGCATGAAGGACGCGATCGATCTCCTGAAACGCTGTCTGCGGATCGCTCAGGACAGTAGAGGCTACCGTCAGTTGCTCGAAGACGCGCCGTTGCGTATCAAACTCCCGCACTTTGTGATGCAGCAGGGGATTTTTCTCGCGTTCCTTTATGCCCGGGGCGCCGCTAATCACAACCACGGGACTTTTTTCGGCGAAGGCCCCAGCGGTCGTATTGGCCACCTTAAGCCCACCCACGCAGTAAGTGACGCATACGACACCCAGCCCGCGGATGCGTGCGTACGCGTCCGCCGCGAATCCCGCCCCTTGCTCGTCGCACGTGGTTATGACTTCCAGCTCACTCGCGACAAGCTGGTCGTAAAAACCGAGCACATAATCGCCCGGGATGCCAAAGACGTGACCAACACCGAGGACGCGCAAGCGATCGATAAGATAATCGCCGATGGTCTGCACCTGCTCCGCGGAATTCTTAGATGCTTCCATAAGACCTTGGATGAGGATCAATCATTGGCCCTCCCATTGTGTGTACGGGTGCTCGGTGAGGTACGCATTAAAGTATCGCGAGTCGCGGGAAACTTCCTTCCCGATCCACGGCGGCAGGTCGACAGCCTCGTCTTCCCGGGACAGCTCGATCTCCGCAAGGACGAGACCCTTGTTTACGCCGTGAAACTCATCCACCTCCCAGCGTTTTCCACCATATTCGACAACGTAGCGGGTCTTTTCTATTAGTGGCCGAAGGCAGATCTCCATCAGTTCTTCCGCGTCTGAAAAAGGAATGGGATACTCGAATTCCTGCCGCGTCGTGCCATGCGCGAGGCCCTTGATGGTGATATACGCGGAAGACCCGGCCTGCCGCACACGGACGATACGCTCAGGGTCTCGCGAAAGATAGCCCTGAATGTAGCGGCAGTCGCTCGCGCCCGCCCGCCAACTGTCGTCGGACACCAAAAACTTGCGCTCGATTTCCTTCGCCATTGCCCTCGGAGACTTTGCCTCAGGTCACGGTGTCGATGCAATCGCGAGCGTTGTGATTCTCAACCTCAGGAGGCGAGCACCGGCTCCTCTTTCAACGGGGCCGGCCGCTCGGAGACTTGCCTGCGCGTTCTTGCCACGACGACATAAATCGCGGGAACAACGAAAAGGGTAAACGCCGTGCCGATGATCATACCGGTAACGAGAACCGTGCCAATGCTGTTGCGGGCGGCTGCTCCGGGGCCATGCGCAAGGATCAGCGGAGTATGGCCGGCAACCGTCGCGGCCGTCGTCATTAGAATCGGACGCAACCGCGTTGCCGCCGCCTGAATTACGGCGCGCCCCTTGTCGAGACCTTCCTCCTGGAGATGGTTGGCAAACTCCACAATCAGGATGCCGTTCTTTGACACCAAACCGACCAGCGTAATGAGGCCAACCTGGCTATAGATGTTCACCGAGGTGAACCCGAGGAAGGCGAACATTAGGGCCCCCGAAAGCGCCAGCGGCACAGAGCCAAAAAGGATGATGAACGGATCACGGAAACTCTCGAACTGCGCCGCGAGGACCAAAAATATGAGAATGAAGGAAAGAACCATGGTCGTGACCAGCGTGTTCCCCTCCTTTCGCAGCTGGCGGGACTCGCCTGCGTAGTCGACAACCGTCCCGGGAGGCAGGATCTTTTTCGCCTCGTCCTCGAGGACCTTTAAGGCCTGGCCTTTCGACACGCCCGGAGGGATCGCCCCCTGAATCGTAGCCGAGTTGAGTTGCTGAAACCGTTTGAGCTCGCGCGGCTCGGTCGAGCTCTTCAAGGTTGCAAACGTCGAGAGTTGAACCATTCGTCCATCCGGACCGCTCACGTAGATGTCTTTGAGTTGGTCGACGTTCAGACGCTCCGCGCGTTTGATCTGCGGGATGACCTTGTAGCTGCGGCCTTGGTTGCTAAAGCGGTTGACGTAGTTGCCGCCAAGCAGCGTCGAGAGGTCGGCTCCGACCTTCTGCAGGTTCAAACCGAGTGCGGCCACCTTGTCGCGGTCGAAGACGATTTCCGTCTGCGGTTGGTCGTACTTCAGGTCTGTGTCTGCGAACATGAATACACCGCTCTCGAACGCTTTGGCGACGAGCTTATTGGCGAATTCGAGCAGTTCTCTGGGTTCTGCGGTGGACGCAATGACAAGCTCGATGGGGAAGTTGCTTCCGCCGGGAAGCGGCGCAGGCGTGATGGGAATGACCTGAAGCCCCGCAATCGAACCGGTCTTCGGAAACAACTCTGCGGCGATCTGTTCGGTGGTACGCGTACGTTCGTTCCACGGCTTGGTGACCAATCCCCCGAAGCCGCCTGTAGGGCTGCTGATCTGGAAGGTGTTCGAAACCTCGGGCGCGGACCTGAAAGCCTTGTTGATTTCGTCGGCGAAAAGCGTCACTTGATCGAGCGTGGCATTGGCGGGGGCCTTCACAATCCCGAAGATGAATCCCTGGTCCTCGTTTGGCGCCAGTTCGCTCTTGGAGAATATGAGGAACGGCGCCCAAAGAAGGCCAATGATCGAGCAGAACGCGATGACCGCCCAGCGATTGACTACCGTCGCGCTCAAGATCCGCATGTAAGCATTCCGCAGCTGGTCGAACCGTCTGTTGATCCAGCCGGCGAATCCCCTCTCCGAATCTCCCTCCCGAAGCAATTTGGAGGACATCATGGGCGACAGGGTGAGCGCGACAATGCCGGAAACAATGACCGCGCCAGCCAGTGTGAAGGCGAACTCCCGAAAAAGGGCGCCCGTCAAGCCGCCTTGAATTCCTATCGGAGTATAAACCGCCGCCAGTGTGATCGTCATGGCAATGATCGGACCAACGAGCTCCCTGGCCCCCTTAAGCGCGGCTTCCATCGGGGCTTCCCCCTCTTGCAAGTGCCGCTCCACATTTTCCACCACGACAATCGCGTCGTCGACGACCAAGCCCACCGCCAGCACGATGGCCAGCAAGGTGAGGAGGTTGATAGTGAAACCGGCAAGCATCATCAAGAACACCGCTCCCACCAGAGAGATGGGAATCGCAACCACCGGAATGATGACCGTGCGCAACGACCCCATGAAAAGGAAGATCACAATGACAACAATGAGCAGAGTCTCGCTCAGAGTCTTCAACACGTCGTAGATCGCACTTTCAATGTAGACCGTTGAATCATACGCGATGCCCGCCTTCATGCCCGCCGGAAGGCGGCTCTCGATTTCTGGCATGGCTTCGCGGACACCCCTCACCACGTCCAGTGTGTTGGCATTGGGCAGCGGCCAGACACCCATGAATGTGGCCTTCTGACCGCTGAACCTCACGTCGTCGTCGTAAGATTCGGCGCCGAGCACAATATCCGCCACGTCGCCGAGGCGAACGATGGCGCCCTTCTCCTGGCGAATCACCAGGGCGCGAAATTCTTCAGCCGTCTTCAGATCGGTATTCGCGACAAGGTTCACCGCGATCATCGAGCCCTTCGTCTTGCCCACCGCGGCCAGATAGTTGTTCGCCTGGAGCGCCGCGTGCACCTCCGAAGGCGTGAGATTCAAGGCGGCCAGCTTGTCGGGTTTGAGCCAGATACGCATGGCAAAAACGCGGCCGCCTAAAATGTCCGCCCGCTGGACGCCGGGAATCGAGGAGAGGCGTGGCTGAACGACGCGCGTCAGATAGTCGGTGATCTGGTTTTGATCGAGATCCTCCGAATAGAAGCTTAAATACATCGCCGCAAATTCGGAGTCCTTCGACTCCACCTCGATCACCGGCGCCTCGGCCTCCGGGGGAAGATCGTTTCGCACCTGGGCCACCTTGGCTTGGATCTGCGTAAGGGCGGCGTTCGTATCGAAGTTCAATCGCAAATGAACCGTGATCGTGCTCAGACCCTGAGCGCTTGACGATTCGATGTAATCGATGCCGTCTGCGCTGGCTATAACCCGCTCGAGCGGCGTCGTAATGTAACCGCGAACGAGATCGGCGTTTGCTCCCACATACGTCGTCGTCACCGTCACCACGGCAATGTCGCTGCGTGGATACTGACGGACGTTCAACGTATTGATCGACACCAGCCCTGCAATGAGGATCAACAGGTTTATGACCATCGCCAGGACGGGCCGCTTTATGAAGACGTCGGTAATTTTCATGGAATTCCAGCTGCTGGCGATCGAGCGTTCTCAGCCGTTACTTTTCCAACAATGAAAACTTGAGGACATCTCAGGTGTCCTCCGGTGCCGGCGATTCACTGTTTTCGGGCTGTATGCTGTTATTAACCTGGACCTGGACGCCGGGCCTCAGCTTGAAGACCCCGGAAGTCACGACTTCCTCGCCGGCCTTGACTCCTGACAGGATGGCGACGCGGTCCCCTCGCGATTCGCCAACCTTGACCACCTGCTGGCGCACTCCACGATACGTCTTGTCATTGGCGCCCTTCATGTCCTCGATGATATAAACAGTATCCCCATACGGCGCGAATTGGATCGCCGTTGCTGGAAGGACAACGTGGCTCGATTTCTCGGCCAGAGGCACCTCGGTGTTTACAAACATTCCCGGGCGCAGAAGGCTTTTGGAATTCGGCAGCGTCGCTTGAACCCGGACGTTGCGGGTCGCCTCGTCGATCACGGCGTCAACAGCGTTGATCTTACCCTCGAATTCGACGTCGGGCAGACCGTCTGCACGGACGCGGACTGGCTGACCTGCTGCAATCTGGCCGAGATTTTGCTGAGGCAGCCAAAAATTCACGTAGATGGGATCGAGCGACTGCAGGGGCGCAACCGGGGCGCCACTCTGAAGGTATTGACCCAGGTTGACTGCACGGATGCCGAGCACTCCACCGAACGGAGCGCGAATTGTCTTCTTGTTGATGAGCGCTTTGACCTCCTCAACCCTCGCCACGGCTTGATCGTACTGCGCCTGGACACTGTCGTAGTCCGCCTGCGAACTCACGCGACTCTTGAGCAAGTTTTGCTGACGCAGGAGGTTCGCTTGAGCTAGCCGCATCTGGGCCTCCGCCGAACGCAACTGGGCCTGCTCCTGGCTAACCTCCAGTTGGACCAGGAGATCACCTTCCTTAACCGTCTGGCCCGACTCAAAAGCGATTTTTTGGACAATTCCGGGCTCGTCGGTGCTCACCGTAACGCCCTGGACCGCAGCAGTCGATCCGACAGCCCTCAAGGAGGGAACCCACTCCTCTTCCTTGGCGATTAACGAGGTCACGGCCTCAGGCGGCGGAGCAAAACTCGCGTACTCCGCAATGGCCTTCTTCACCTGCAAAGCTTTGATTCCGCCAAGCACGAGAACAATCGCGATGCCGGCGACAAAGGCCAAAAGGATGAACCAAGCCTTCTTCTTCATAAATAGGAATCGTTGCTGCGCTCGGAAAAGGCCTTTTGAGTCTTTTGTAACAGGTTTACGAGCTGGCCTTGCTCCCGGACGCTCAATGCAGAAAGAATGCCCTCCGTCCATCGAATCAGGAGCGGCTGGACCTTCCGCAGCAGTGCGCCCCCTTTTGGTGTGATCTTCACACAGGAGGCCCTGCGATCACGAGGATCGGCGTTGCGTTCTACAAATCCCGCCTTCTCCAGCGTGTCGAGCAGTCCTGTAATGGTGGCGCGGCTCACGCTGGCGTGTTCCGCAAGTTCCGACGAACGCATGCTGCCGTTCTCCGAACTGTCCAGCAGCACCAAAATGATCAGACGCGCTTGGTTCAATCCGTGTCGCGCCAGAAATGCCCCTTCACCCCGAGATACGACATCCCCAGTGTGCAGAATACTTAAAAATAGCTGGCAAATCGCCGGATTCGCACCGGGCACGCGAGAGACGGCAGCTTGCAAGCATTCGTAGCGAGGGACCTCCTTGAGCAACAAATAGGGCACCGCTAAAATTGAATGCGATTAATAGTTAAGTCAACAGATAATCAGCCGCCTTATTATTTGGGAATACTTGGGCTTGTCTCTGCGGTTTGCCCTAGCTCGCACCATGCCGAGCCCTGCACGTTGCGCATCCTAACAACCGGGATTTGCGGATGGCTTTCTAAACCACAACCAGATCCACTTCAGGCAATTCCTTGAGGATGCGTTCGTAGAGTGTCGGCTGGAACCAGCGCAGGGGATTGCGGCGGCCCGGGCGGCCGAGCACGACGTGAGTAATGCCGTATTCGCGAGCAAAGGCGATTAGGGCGTTGGCCACGTTTTCATGTTTGAGGGAAATGACGAGTCCACCCATCTTCTGAGCCGTTTCGAGGATGTCGGCAACGTGGCGCTGGGCGCCGGCGTCGATTCGAACGGCCGATTCCTTTGGTGTCCGAACGTACACAGCGTACCACTGGGCGTTGAGTTGGGCGGCGAGCCGTGCCGTCTTGCGCAAGAGCCGCCCTGGATCGGGACCAAGGCTGCTTATCGCGACCATGACCTGGCCGAGCGCGCTGACCCTTTCTTCCGATTCGCCGGAATTTCTTTGCTGTCGGCCGAGAAAGTTGGCCGTCTCTGCCAGGGTCATCTCCCGCAAACGCGTGAGGTTCTTCTGGGTGAAGAAATTGGCCAGCGCGGCATTGATGCGATCCTGGGGGTAGATCTTCCCGGCGCGGAGGCGTTCCTGAAGGTCTTCTGCGGGCAGGTCGATGTTCACGATCTGGTCGGCCTGCGCGACGATCTCGTCGGGCACGCGTTCCTTTACTCGCACGCCCGTTGCCTCCTCAACGAAATTGTAGAGGGATTCGAAGTGCTGGATATTGACGGTCGTGATGACGTTGATACCGGCGCGCAGGAGATCCTGGACGTCCTCGTATCGCTTGCGGTTCGGGCTGTCGGGCGCATTGGTATGGGCCAACTCGTCGACCAGAGCTACGGTGGGCTTTCGAGCGATGACGGCGTTGACGTCCATTTCGCTTAGAGAGATTTCATGGTATGTGGTCGTCCGTGGCGGAACCACCTCGATGTCCCCAATCTGCGCAATTGTCTCTGGCCGTTCGTGGGGTTCAACATAGCCGATGACGACGTCTACGCCCCGTTGCTTGAGCCGGTGCCCTTCCTCGAGCATGGCATAGGTCTTTCCCACGCCAGGACAGGCGCCGAGGTAGATCTTGAGTTTTCCGAGTTG
>DATDAX010000284.1:0-8147 GCA_036525175.1 Terrimicrobiaceae bacterium
ATCGATGGCGGCGATTTGTTCAAGAATCTGGTGAGCAGTGAGATCGTGAGGCATCAGGCCATGGTATATGCGAATACATATACGTTTCGACAAAAAAAAGCGGCAACAAATGCCTCCCAAAGATTTTTGTCATGCACCCAATCAGGGGAAGCCCATTCCTTTTGGGCTCCGTAGCATACTTATGATGCTACGCGTCGGCACTGGCGTCCAGGCATGAATGCGCACTTTCCGGAGTGAATGCCGGGTGGCGCGGGCGCCATTCAGGTCAAACCTGAATGCATTTCCTGCGCACGGCAGATATTGGCGGGGCGGGGTCGCCTGCTTCAAAGCCGAATCGTCCGGCGCGAGCTATTGTCGGCGGAAGAAAATACGTGGAGCGACGAGACTAGCCAAAATTTGAGGGCAAGCGACGCCCCGGTTGCCCGTCAGTGTGCTGGAGCCTTCATGAGAAGGGGCTAAAGCACATTCCAGTTTAGCCCTTTTCTTGACTTCCTGACTGCCGAGCATTCACCAGTCGTGTACATCACGCGGCACCCGCGGGCTGAAACTGTTCAGCCGGTTTCCCCGCTGGTTGAAGAACCCGCGCAGGACTTATTCAGCGATCTGGAGCGTTACCTCAAAGCGGGAAGTGACTGAACCCTCGCCTTCCCAGTCGCGCCAGTGCTTGAGCCGGACGGAGGTTTCGCCCGGTGCCTTGGCTATCAGACGAAGCCGGAATTTCCCAGCGGCTCCCGGCAGCGATCTGGCGGGCGATCCACCTGGGGCGCGGACAGAATCCAACATCCGCTCATCGAGGTTTTCGATGTCCCACGCGTAACCCGTGGCCGCGTTCTCCTTCAGCTCGATCATCACTTCGCCGCCAACCGGAAGCCGCAGGACATTTCCGGAGTGGTTTTCGTTGATCTGGATGGAGGCCATTTCTGGGCGGAGCCACGTGCCGAGTTGCGAGCCGCAGCCTGCGCAATTTGACCGCGCAGGCTGTGGTCACAGTTGAGATTACCAGAGATAGATCTCGTGGATCATACCATCAGCTTCCTCCCGGCAATCAACGGGCCGTCCGGTCTGGAGCGCCTGACTCGCCAGGACGGTGAGCGCCGTAGTGCCACTGTCCGTCGTGTTAGCGAGTTTTTTCCAGCCGACTCCCGTAATGGAGATCCAGGAGTTCCGTGTCTCGTTCTTGCTCCAGAGTCCGTTGATATACTGGTTGCGCCGCCAAATAGTGGCAGTTACGGCTTCTTCCGCTTCGTACGCCCGCTGTGCTATTTGCATTTGTTCGGGCGCGGAGCTTGGCCACGCTTCAGTCGCTTGCGTTTCGGGTTTTTTCTCGTGAGTTGCAGCCTGCTCTTCGCCGCCGGTCTGCTTTTTCGTTCCTTTAACTTTGCTAATCGTCATATGGATAGGTGGTAAATGGTGAGCAATGAATGATTCGAACCCCGGCGACTCGGGGAAGGCCGTCCCAAGGCGCCGGTTGGAGTGGGTTATTCCGAGAGGGGCACCCGGACCCAGTACTGCTTTCGCAAGCCCTGTCCGCAATCGACTTCGACGAGCCGTTGCGCAATCAACGTCGCCTGGTTGCCGCGGATGGCGTAGCCAACCTCTGTGCTGTTGGGAACGATGGTGTAACCGCGTGGCGCGGAGCCGTGGACTGCGAGGGTCGCAAGCTGCCTCGCGAACGCTTCGCTGAGCGCCCCCTCGATATTGTCTGGCTCGGCGACCGGTCCGCTTTCACCGCGAGGTGCGCCGGGTGACGGACGGCCTTGCGGCTCAGGGCTCATCTCGTGCAGTCGATCGACGCCGCGCAATGTGCTGTGCAGCGCAGTGATCTTTCCGTCGTTGTCGACGGTGACGTGCAACTCGCCAGCGCCGGGACCTATCACCGGTACGCCGTCGATGACTTGCCGGAACTGCACCATGGTCTCAGTAATGAACGGCCCCTCGATCGTTCCCCCGCCCCGGCCCGACGCGCCGCCTTCAGCAGAGAGACGGACCTGGTCAAAAACGACCTCCGCGTTCGCTTCAATGTCCAGCCGGGCCACGATCTCAGTGGCGATTGAGACGGCGTCGGCCATGGCGATTTGCGATCGGTTGCGCCGGTTGGGCGTGGTGATAGAGGCGTCAAAGCTTCCATCTGCCGACACTCCGAGCCGGGCGCTTCCATCGCGCAGTAGAAAGCCTCCTCCGCGCAGAGGAGCGAGGCCGGACGGAACGCGCACCTCGAGGCCGAGCCGATCGACGATGCTGCGAACAGACTCAACATTGGCACTCACTGGGATGAGGCGCGCCGCAAGCAAGCGGTCCGGTGCTGCAAGGTTCGGCTCACGGGCCGGCGCACCGAGTTCTCGCGCGGCGTTTGCCGCGTAGTACCACCGCCACCACCACCAGCTCGAGGGCACATGTTGCCAGGAAAACATCCTCTCGGTGTAGAGCCGGTTTTGCGCTTCCTCCGCGGTTGCACCGCAAGCCGCTACCGAAGGTGCCTGATGAGTGGAGATGTGATACCAGCTTGCATCCATCCATGCTGTGCTGAGGGATTTTCCATTCCGCCATTCCTGACCGAAGGCGCTTCCGTAATTCGGATTGTCCACGCTTGTGGTCTCATAGCCGAAAAGCATTCGAAATCCCTGATTTGCGGTGCTCCAGGTTCGGATAGGGGTATGACCGTCCAGCACTCGGCAGGAGAGGCAAGTAGACCAGAAGATGTAGTTGGCCTGCTCATTCCCCAGACGCATACGATCAGATCGCACCCAGACTCCCTCCGAACCCCACGCCGCCCCCATGGGCGCAAAGAAGACGCCGTTGGCATCCATCGTTCCATGCCCTGAGTGATAGGCAGCAAGTACGGCATCCATGCCATAGGTGTCCTGCCAGTTGTCGTAATCCTCGTAGTAAGCCCACGCCTGCACGCCGGAATCGGCAAACCAGAAGTTGGCGGGGCCGGTCCCACCGAGGAAATTAAGCCAACCGATGGCGTCTTCATGGGTCTGACTCAGGTCGCCGATGCCTGGAGGGAAATCCTCAATACTGAACGCGCCATAGACGTCATTCGACGTATACCGCACGTCGGTGCGCGCCAGCGCACGGCCGGTTTCCCGATCGGTCAGCGGGCTCTCTGCGGTCAGCTCTTCGATGCTCGGCTGAAGGCCGGGACCGGCCTCCGCACCTTGTGCGTACCCCGGCGGTTCGAGGGTTGGCCGGGAGAAATCGCTGCTCTCCTCGCGCCGTTCACGGGAAACGCTTTCTGGCATCCTTGGACTCGGAGGTGGCAGCGTGGGTGCTGCGAAGCTTCCTGCCGAAGCAGGTTCCGATGATGTTTGTATTTTCATGGTTAGTATTCGATCTCCAGGTTACAAGACGTACAGTTCTTTAATGGTTCCGCTCTTCTCGAGGAAGTTAACCGGCCGCCGTGCAGCTTTGGCGGAGGCAGATTGAGACAACATGTTTGCAAACGTTACGTCAGTGTCGGCCCCGAGCTTGCGCCAGCCGACAGTGTCCGCGTAGATCCAGCCATTGCGCACCTGGTCGTTGCACCAGAGCGCCGTGACCATTCGATTCCTCTGCCAGATTTCCTGATCGCCTTCCTGAGGCGCGGTGACTCCCTCCACAGCACACACTTGCCAGCTGTCGATAGCGCATTCTCCATATCCAATCCTAAAAAATCCATTCTCGCCCCATCCCGCCCCCCAACTGTTCTTGCAGATCCAGCACTGTGCATTGTCGTCATAACCGACCATCGAGACGCAATGGCCACCTCGTTCCAGATCGGAAGCGCGGTGGTAAATCCCAGAGCGGTAATACCGAAAGTCGTCGTAGACGATGAAGCATGCAGTCAGCGGGCCTTTGCTCGAAATCCACGTCTTCATTGCCGCCGTGGAGGTCTGCACTTGGAAGTCGGTCACCTTGTACAGCCGCTGCTGCCAATCCGAGCATCTGCCGGTGCAATTCTGATCACCTGCGGTGTAGGGATAACACGCTTCGTCGACAATGCCCGTGTTCTTGCAAGCGGTAAGTGCCTGGTCCGGAATCCACCCATTGTCGCAATTGCGCCCCTGTGCACGACCGTGGCAGTAGAATAAGTGTGCTTCGGAGAGGTCGACTGGATTGGTTGGCGCCTGTCTCTCCACACGGAAGGTTCCTTCCAGTGCTGCACAAACTCCGAATGCAACGCAGGAGCCGCAGTTCCCCTGATCGCGGATGGGTGAGATGAAGTTCTTCCCTCCGACGTTACGGAGATCGTAGGAGGCCGGTGCTCCGGCTTCCCGAACTTCCGCGCGTAGGGCGGCACGCTTGGCGTTAGCCTCACGCTGAAGATCACTGAGCGATTTCCCGGGAGGCGGCTGAGCGCCGAGGCGCCGTCGGAACTCCTCATCGCTAAGCACACTCATCGAAGTCTCCGCCGCCGTCCACGCAGCTCCGCTGGCGGCGATACGTGATCGCAATTGCTGCAATAGACTATTCTGTTCGTTGTCTGGCATAACTAATCTCCTTTTTTGTGGTTGTTACTGCTCTGCGCGTGATTGGTGGTCCTCGTCGTACGATTTCAGGGGCAGGATAGCGTTGGGCGTGAAGGCGCCGTGGGGGAAGAATCCGGATGCGTCCAGGTGGGATGGCGGCGACATTGCAATGCGTAAATCGCTTGTATTGAAATGCTTCCGATGCGCCCATCCAAGGGTTTGGAACCGATGCAGGGCGGCAATACCGGTTTGTGCAACCTGTGTTTCCTGTCAGGCCACCCGCTCCGGTAACTGGAGGGACCTCCTTGCATCGTGTAGAGAGACTAGTTCCACCAGATACCATGTCATCCGAACTTTAGTGCTATTCTCCGCTTTGGAGATGCTCTCGAAAGCGGCGCTCGACCGCTAGATGGTGAGTTTACACTTGCGCTGGCCTCAGATCCTCGGTCTTATTGGTCTCCCTTTTTTTCTTATGAAGAAATTCGGCAAGAGAAAACGGACTGGCGAATTCTGGGAGCGATTGCCAGTAGGGGCAATGGGAAGGACGACGATTGGCCGCCTTACGAGATATCTCGTGGAAATGAATGCGGCCCTCGATAGCAGAGAGTTCATCGAGTCAGCGATGAAAGTAACTCAGGCCGTAGCGCCTGGCTTCATGGTTTCGAGCAAGTGCCGTTTTCTGGGTGCGCGCGGATTTCGCAGGAAGGGCAGCGGGGTCGTCGATGTTGAATCGGAGACGATCGAACGTTGTTACCGAGAGAATCCGGGCTTGCCGTTGTTGTCGGCGCATCCTGGCGCCAGGATTGTGCAGAGTAGCTGGGATCCCCCAGAGCGCGCCTCGTTGATCAACGCCTCGATAACAAGGTGTCGCTTGCCGTGCAGGCTCTGCCGTCAGGCGATCTCGCTTTGTTTTTGGGAGAAGACACCGAGCGAAGTGCTCGATTGCATTCTTTCCGTTCATCGCTGCAAAGAAGAGGGACCGTTCACTCCGATGGAGTTGGAGGTGCTGAACAGTTTGCATCCCCAGATTGACCGCGCACGGCGTCGAGTCAGGCACATTGAAGGGGAGCGCTCCGCATTCCACAGCCTCGAATGTTTGGTGCGAAAACTGCCGCTCGCAACACTCGTGCTGGATTGGGAATTACGGCCTGTTTTTGCCAACGCTGCGGGTCGTGCCTGTTGCGCACAATGGATTTGTAACGACGATCCTGGTTGGCAAAAGCAAAATCGCGCTGCCACCGCTATCCCGCACGAACTCCGCGATATCTGCGCGCAGATGAAGAGTGAATGGAACGATGAGACGCAGATTGGCCAGCCAACGGAGAGAACGCTGCTTCGTGAACCGCCACACTCGACCGGTGCGGGCCGCCTGGTGCGGATCGCGATGATTCCGCTTGGAGGCGAGCATCCTGGGCGCCCGAGTTTTCTCCTGCAGTTTCTCAGTTCACCAGCGACTAACGCTTCGAGCCAGATGAGCGGCGACGGACTCGCGATGCTCGCGCAGCTCACGCCGGAGCAGCGAGCGGTTGCGAGCCATATCTGCGATGGGAAGAGCAACGACGAGATCTCGACCGCGTTGGGAAAGAGTGTGTGTACCGTCAAACGGCACATTTATTCGATCTTTCGGAAGCTACGGATTTCAAACCGCACGCAATTGGCAATGCGGCTGCACGCGTAGCGTCGTGACTGACTGGTTCGTTGGGTTACGTGCATATGACCCGGTTGGTTGTGAAGGTTTCGCAGGAGACCTCTTCGGGAATTGATGCTTTTTTGGGGCACAGGCCGCTGATGGGAAGTTTTCCTTTTCGCCGTAGGCAAAGATCGGATTCTCTCAAGAAGGCTTCGGAACTGAAGGGCGCTTGTGAGGCGTGTAAGGCGCAGCTTGTTGAGCCGACGAATGAGTGAGGTGCATTTTATGATCGCTCCATCACATTTCACCAACGAGGCACCGGGCATCGGCCACTGGCTTTCGGACGGCGAATACTTGCCGCGCTTGCAACAAATCCGCTGCCACCTCGGGTGCGTCGGCCGGCAGCTCCGGCGGGGGCGCATGGGGCGCGTTCCGTTTCATGTCCGTGGAATCCTCCGTGCGATGCGGGGCGCAATGTAAGGAATCGCATAGGGCAGCGGCGAATCGAGCGCATGAGCACTTCCAGACACTACGATTTCATCATCATCGACACAGGCGCGGGAGGGAGGCCGCTCTCATGGAAACTCGCGCCGGCGGGTGAGAAGGAATTAGCCCGAAAAATAGCTTTGAGATTAATCACCAGGATACCAAGGACGCAAAATGCCAACAAGCGGTTCATTTCAAGGCACTCCACGATGCTGCGAGAGAGGCGTGCGACTACGTGGAAACGGTTCTTGCACATGCGCAACTTCGGGAGGTCACAGTTCGGTCAAGATCTGCGCGCGGGCCGACCTCCCTCGAGAAGCGGCGACAGGTGGGCCGAGCCGATCGCTCGCACCGCCTGAGCGGCACCCGCCGCCATTGCAGTGCGCAACTCGTCCGCATCGCGCAATAAACCGGGGTGACCCGCGCGGATCGTCTGCGCGATCATGCCCGCCATGAAGGCGTCGCCTGCGCCGTTCGTGTCAACCACGGTCGTCGGGACGGCGGGAACACGGACGATGGCGGCAGCCGGCCCCACGATCCCCACAGCGCCGTCGCTCCCCAGGGTGCAGACCCCGGCGGACAGGCCGTCTCGAACGAGTGTTCCCAGGTAGGCGAGCGGATCGCTCATACCGTCGCCGTTCATGATGATAACATCCGCCGCAGAGATGAAGGGTCGCTGGAACTCGGCGACGCCGTCGTAGTCGTGGATGTCGACCCAGGCGGGAGCGCCTGTGGCGTCGAGACGGTCGAGTCCCGCCACCCCGATTGCGGAAAGGTCGCACACAACGACGCTGGCTCCCGCGATTGCGACGTCGACGGCTTCGCGGACGCCCGACGCTTCCGGCGAGCCGTCGAGGTAGATCGACACGCGCTCGCCCCGCGGAGTCATGAGGTTTAGGTGGCCCTCGGAGGCACCAACGCCCTCGAGGAAAGTCGTGTGGATGCCCGGGTGGTCGAGCGCTGCGCGGATGCGGCGCGCGCGATCGTCGCGCCCCACCACAGTCACGAGCGCGACATCGACGCCCAGGTCTGCGAGGTGGAGGGCCTTGCCGGCGGATGTCCCTCCGAGGGTTTCGAGATGACTCGTGGCGAAAACCGTGTGAGGGCTCGGACGGGGCAGTTGCTCGAGACGCACCAGCATATTCCACGACGAGGGTCCGATGACAGCGACGCGTGGGGCGGCGTTGCCCTCGATCACGTCTGACCTCCCACAATGTAGGCAGCGGCCGTCGATTGGCGCATCATGAAAGAATGCGGAAGGACCACGTTACTGCCAGGAAATTGCTTTTTCGGACCCCGCATCCACACCGAGAGGGGTTGCGGGGTTGGCGGGGGTTCATGAAAAGGAAGGGCGTCCGGTGGCATTTATCCGCTGAGTTTCTGGCCGGATTCGAGCGTTCTTGAGCCGATCCTGTCAAGCTTCGATCAAGAAGCCCACAGCTTTCGGCGCGACAAGGGCGTGGCAGTTCGGATTTTCCCGGTTCGCGAGGGTGAAAGAATACCACTCACGCGTTCCGATGCGGTGATTGGCCCGCCTGCCGCATTTCGCGCCCCGGAACACCCATTGAAAAACGACCGGC
>DATDAX010000285.1:0-7646 GCA_036525175.1 Terrimicrobiaceae bacterium
CCGCTGCTGCCGGGAATCAGCCGGTACGCCAGGAGCAGACCGGTGCCGACCATCACGCAAAAGCTCAGGTAGAGCAGCAGGTTTAGGATTCTGCGGATTACAATTCTCATGGTGTGTTTAGTTGAACCTTCGAAGCGTCGGCAGAGAGGCTGTCATTGCGGAGTCCCGGGTGAAGGTTCTTCCCTTCAAAGGCACTCTGCATCGGAGGACGCATTGCATGGTCTTGTCCAGCGTCTTCATGCTTCCGTATCGGCTTTGTCGGCGCAAAGCCCGCCTGCGGACACTAAGAGAACACTCCACCGGATTTTCGATTGTCGCCTCCTAATAATTCTATATTAGTCTAACGAAGCAACCTGCCGCGGGCTTATCGGATCTTGCAAATTGTTGAGCTATTGTTGCCCGGTGCGTTCAACGGGTGGAATCAGTTGCTCAGCTTTCAGCAGGATGGAGCACGCCAGTAGGCACTTTGAAGATAGCGTGGTTAGCGCATAACTCGCCGCGGCGTTCGGAGGTCCGCTCGCGGGTGAGACCGTCCCACCGGGCCTGAAGCGATTCCATGAGTGATTCCGCAGAGAGGGTCCAATAGAAGTCCCGATCGACGGATCGAGAGAGCGGTTCTCATTGGCTTCCGACCAATTCATGGAAGCTGCTCGGATTCCTGGCGACCGAACGAAGTGTTATCGTGAGCCGGGGCCTCGACGAAGACATCCATTTGCTGGCCTACGTGAATGGGAAGTCCCCGACGCTCGAGGGCATAGATTACCTGAAGCACTCGGGTATCGACACGCTCAGTGCTATCTCCCGTCAATGACTTCTTTGGAGAAACGTAAGGTTCCAAGCGAACGAATTTCAGAGGGGTAGTGATCGCTTTGTTCCCGCGCAAATAGCCGACTGCGCGAGCATCCGATCGCACCCGCCAAGCTTCATTCTCGTCGAAATCCACTCGAACGCATAGTGGATCAACGTTTCCTAGCATGAGGAGTGGCGTTTCGAGGACGCCGGTTGGGGCGAACTCGCCCAAATGCACCTTCAGTTGCAAGACCTGTCCGTCCAAGGGCGCGGTTGTTGTGAGGCGGTCCAGATCCGTTTCGGCGGAGGCGAGCTGCGCTTTGGCTTGTGCGACCTGCGCTTGGATCTGAAGCACTAGGTATCGGCGCAGATCGCGCTCTTCGATGCTCATGACCTGTTTTCCCGTGAGGCCCTCGGCAATCTGCAGCTCGTACTTGGCATTCGCCAGCTGCGCCTCGGTTATCTGCAGCGAAGCCCGCCGCGTTGTCACTTCAGCGCCTTGGGCGCGCTCATCGATGGTAAACAAGGGTGCGCCGGCTTTGATCTTGTCGCCAACTTTAACATAGATTTTCGACACGATGCCCGCGACCTGCGTGCCAATGCTAATATTTTCGGTGTTGGCCTCAACGATTCCCGCACCCGCAACAAAATTCGGGTAAGGAGGCTGCGGCGCTTCCGAGACTGGTCTGGCGGGAGATGTGACCCTGCTGCTAAGCGTTGCCGCGTAAATGCCCAAGCCGACTCCAGCGACGGCTAAAAGTGGTAAGATGCTCGTGCGAAACATATTAGTAATGGTTCACGATGATCTCGGCAGCGAAGGGCCTGCGAAACGCGTAATGCGGCCGTCCTCCATATGAGCGACGCGGTCTGCAAACGAGAAGATGCGCGCGTCATGGGTGACAACGACCAGCGCACGATCGGCGCTCACGGCAAGTCGGCGCATCAAATCCATCACCTTCTGGCCGGTCTCACTGTCGAGTGCGCTGGTGGGCTCGTCACAGACAATCAGATGCGGGCTATGGATCAACGCGCGGGCGATTGCGACGCGCTGTTGCTGGCCACCGGACAAGTCCAACGGTAAGGAGATCATCATGCGCTCGTCAAAGCCGACTTTCTCGAGCATTTCTCGCGCTCGGGCCACTGCTGTCTGCCGTTTAATTCCATTGATGACCAGCGGTATGGCGACATTTTGCGCCGCGGTGAGCGCGGGAATCAAATTGAGAGCCTGAAAGACGAAACCGACGTTGTGGCCGCGAAAGCGCGTGGTTTCGCCCGCCGACATGGTATGGTAATCCCTTCCGAGAATGAAGCATTCTCCTCCATCGCGAGCGAGCACGCCCGCAATGACCGAGATAAGCGTGGTCTTGCCGCACCCTGAGGGGCCGACGAGCATCAAAAGTTCGCCATTCCGAACCTCCAGATTGACTCCTCGAAGAGCTTGTACAGCGGTGTTTCCCTGACCGTAGGTTTTCGTAATGTCAACGCACACGACCGCATATGGCGGTGGCGCGTGTTTTTCGTGAGACGGATCGCTCATCGCGTGGACAACGATTGGGCTAACCGCGGAAGACGTCGGCGGGTTCAATGCGCATGACTTTCCTGATGCTCACGGCAGCCGAGACCAAGCAGATTGAAAGAATGGCTAACGCGCTAACAAGCAAGAGCTGCCACGGCAACCTGAAGGCAATCTGGGTGCGTCCGGTGAGCAAAATCCCCCACGCCGAAGCCACTCCCACACCCAGCCCATAGCCGATAGCCCCCACCAGCAGCGCCTGCAGCAGAATCATGCGTAGGAGCATTCGGTTAGTAGCTCCCATCGCTTTCAGCGTTCCGAAATACCGCAAGTTATCAAGGGTGAAATTATAAAAGGTTTGCCCTGCAATCGTAACGCCGACAACAAATCCTAACAGCACGGAGGTCAGGAAGTTGATTGGCATCCCTGTATACTTAAGAAAATAGAGGAACGTTAGCTTTTCGAACTCAGAGCGTGTATAGGCCTTCAGCCCGGTAATGCGGTTGATGCGCTCGCACAAGACCTCAAGATTCTCACCCGGCCTGGCCTTGGCCATGACAAAAGATAGGAGCTTGCGCTCCTGGGGCGCCCAGGTTGTCGCCCGCGAATAGGTGGTGTAAAGAACCGGAGTCGATTGGAAGGTCTGCGTGATCCTGCAGATGCCGGCGACGACCGCCCGATGATCATTTAACTCCAGTGTGTCGCCGACTGATAGCGGAATCCGTCTTCCATCCGGGAGGGCTTTCGCGAGTTTTCCGTTCGCTCCGGCAATGTCCACGATCACGGCGTCGCTTCTTCGCAAGTCGGAAAGCTTTCCCACGAGCATCTTCGGAGGTCCGCCTATCAAGGTTTCATCATCGAGGCCGATAACGGTGCAGCTTTGAAAGGCGCCATTGGCAAGCCGAGCTCGAAGTGTCCCCTTGAAGAGTCCCGTGGCCCACTGAACTCCTTCGATGCCCCGGATAAGGAGGACCTTGGTGTCCTTCAGAGGTTTGATATCCTCAAAATACTGAACCTGAGGATCGACCACCCAGATGTCGGGCAAACCCGTGTCGGTCAGGAAGCTGAAGGTACGCGTCATAACTCCCGCGAAAATCGCCGACTGTTGGGTGATGAGCAGAGAAGCGAACGTCAGTCCGATCACTATCCCGATATACTTTGCCCGGTCCCCGACCAGCATTTGCAAGGCGACGAAGTTCATTGGCTGTCTATGAAACAGCGGCGCTCACGCTTCTCGCCGCCACTCCGCGCGAACGAAGTAGCCCTCGTAGTCGTAACGCAGGTCGAGATGCCCCTTGTAAGCACGGCAAAGTGCTTCACCGATTTGCCGCGGCAGATGTATATCGGTGGTAGCAATCACAATGCTGTCGGCCCTTTCCTCGATATCCATGATCCGATGCAGAGGATGCGCTTGCTTTTCCTGGGATTCGTTGTTTCGAGCGAGATGCAACAATTCCTCCTTGTGCTCTGAAACGAATCCGCCGCTCAGCGTAACGACCCCTGCGGGATACTTGTCACGAATCCTGTGACACGCCTGACAGATCTCCCGATGCGCACCGGACGGCGCACACGCGCTCCATTGCCAGCGTCCGTCAACGAACACGGCTCCGCATTCAGGGCAGACGCTTGGTTTGCGCAGTTTGTGCGGGGTTTTATACGGATCATGAATGTGCTCATGAATAAGCCTGTCCTTCCTCTCACCGAGATTACTGTCAGCTTTCGAATGCATAAGATAGGCCAAAGCATCGGTCATCAGGTCCGATCTCCTCGGCTTAAGAGCAATCTTCCATCCTTCGGGTTCCGTGCTTGTCATCAATTGGCCAAGACAATGCATATTTTGTCGTAAGCATGCCGGGACGACTCTGTTCAATCGACCGAGCCTCTTTAGAGAAACAGCCTGTGCCGCCAAGCACGCATTGTTCATCGCATCGGTCGCGTCCCCGTGAGCTCGAAACGCTCGCGTCCAGCACTGCCTGGCGAAAAGGCTACGCCGATACGCTCAAGGAATTGAGGTATCGTCCAATCACCGTATCAGCGTGGGGAGGCCTGGAAAAGCTTGCCTGCAAAGTTCTGAGGTGACCGCTTTCGACCACGCAATGAGCTTCGAAGGGCGGTGCGCGGGGAACGAGAAGATTGGGACGACGTAGCTTACCATTTCCGCGGTCGGTTTGACTTGAGGGGATGGGTTCTGCAAGATCGCGGCATCAATGAGAAGGACATTTCACCTGCGGTTTGTACCGTTTGGCACTTCGTTCAAACGCCTGGGAAATGCGCTGCGACATACTTCGGACGTACCGGAGGTGGCGGCACTCTGTGACAACGAGATCGTTGTCGATGTGGGCGGATGCTGCTTCGGTTACAGCGAACCCGGTGCGACAGATTGCGGCAAGTCTCTGATTTTCGACCACCATTTCACTCGCCGGGATAATTACCCTTCGGCGAGCGCAGCCGTTCTGCACCATGCCTCTGATATTGTCGAACTTCTCGATTCATATGACGAGATCTGGATCGTCACTCATCGAGAAGCAGACTTTGACGCCCTCTGCGCGGTCTATCTCGTTAAGTCTTTGCTCGGTGGAGCGCCAGACGACACAGATCAGCAGCAGCTTAGTAAGATGGAGCTGGGCGTACTCCGTTCTTATGGCCTGGGTTGCAGTGGTTGGAACGATGTGGAAGGTGGCAATGGCAAAATCCTAAGGAAAATAAACTGGTATAATCCCGAGATTCGCCCTTCGGCCCCGGCTGGCTGGGCTGTTCTGCTTGCGGCGTATGCGTCTTGTGTGGATAGCGGCAAGCGCCTCCATGCGGACAGGTGTCGGCGCCTGCACTCTGTTCTTTACGCCGGCATCTTGCGCCGTCGATCGCTCCATGAGGACGGGATGGAGCCGCTTTTCCGTGAAGCGCGCCGGGCAATTGTTTTAAAGGAACTGAATCCGATTTTTGACGCGCTCTTCGATGACGATTCGCGGTTTTCTCCGGAGCTCGAACTCTTGCGCAATGAGGCACGTGCCTATGATCGAGACATTGCCAGGGCAAGGAAGAGCATCGTAAGCCTTCAAGTCGGCCCCGATTTCGAAGAATGGTACGCGACTCTCCAGCGGCTGCCGTTGCTTACAAGCTCGGGGGAAAAGCACCCCGCCCATTGGGGTGGCTCGCAGTCCGAAGAAGTCCGAGAAGCAGATGGCGTCTATATCCGGGATCCAGAATGCCTGTTGTTCAAGGAATGGGCGCGGGAGGACTTTGAGAATTCAAGCATGGGTCGTGGCTTCCTATTTACGGCAGTGGCATACACGCGGAACCCGACCGCGAATACTGTCCCAAAGGTGGAATACTTCTTTGCGCTGGACCAGGAGAGAGCGCAGGGAGCGCACCTGTACAACCTGTGGGCGGCGCTTCAGTTTGCCGAGGTGAGTGCACTGCGAGCACAAGGGCTGCCTCTCGATTCGAAAAGCGTGGTGCGCCCGGGGTTCGCGGGGCGCGCGGGGGACTTTGAACTCTATTTCGCTGACCCGTGGTTCGACGGTGGCAATTATCGCGCAACTATTGTCGTGTCGCCCCATCGTGGCACCATAGTGCCGGCGGGGCAAATGTCGGATTTGGGTGACGACGCGGTAGCGCGCGTCGTCGTGCGGGAACTGGAGCTTTGCGCGTACGTAGGCCCTACGAGTTTGCGAGATTACTCCGCAACGGACCGCGAGCGGTCCATGCAAGACGATGGCAGTGGATCCTTGACTACCGATCGGGAAGATGCCGTCGGCAAATCGCTCAGTGTGGAAGACGCGGCCCTGATCGAGTTGTCGCCCGAACACTATCGATTCGGCAAGGTACAGCTCGACGACCGGCTGAATCTCAATAACCGGCCGTTTGCGGAGCAGATAGGCCGTCAGCTATGGCCTTTTCTCGAGGCAACTGGAGTCCGAACTTGTCCTTCCGACTTCATCGCACGTCATCTGATTATCTCTCCTTCCTGCATCACAGTGTGGAACCGCCGCGGCATAGTGGTGGCGCACAAGTCTGCTGGTCGGGCCGAGGCGGACCTGTTGGAAAGCCGATTGCGCGAGGTTGCCAGCGTGGCGCGAGAAGTCCGCTTGTTTAAAGCCGAGGTCCAATCGCTCTTGGCCGGTGACCCGGGCGCAGATACCGAGGTGATTCAAGTTCGGTCCCACGCACTGCTCCAACGGGTCATCAATGTCCAACTGGATTCGACAATGCCCGAGAACGGCGCGTTACGGAGGTTCTACGATGCCACGCGCTTCGACGGCGTGCTCGGGATGCTCAGGGAGCTAAGCACTGAGGTGGTGCGTTATACCGAAGCTAAGCGCGCCAAACTCCAGACGCGGTTGTTGACAATACTCGGAGCCATGTTCTCGCTGCTTTCGGCCTGGAGCGCCGTGGCCGCGTTGGCGAATGTCAAATTGGAAGACTTTACCTTCGATAGCTGGTCTGATTGGCAAAAGCACCCCGCCCTGATCGTGGTCCTCGCCCTGGTCAGCCTTGGGGTTCTAGTGACGCTAAGCATTGCGATGGTGGCACCCGCGAAGATGCGGTTCGGAGGCGGTAAAACCGTTGGGCGGCCGACACGCCGCTAAATTGCGGCGATGCTACGGTTGGGAGTCTGCAGCGTGTTGCCGCTGGAGATCCACTTGCACAGCTTGAAGATCAATGTGAAGAACTTTCATTAGGCGGGACATGTCGCCACCTCGCAACTCAAGGGACGTGCTACTGGAGCCAAAGTGAAGAACGCACGTGGGAGACTCAGCGGCGCCCGAAAAACAGACCATGCTTACAAGGTGTAGATTGACCAAGGCATTGCTGTCGGGAAGATAAAAAAAGCCGTCCATGGCCGCCGGTGGCCTCAACTTATAAGCAACTGCGACAGCGATGCCCGTCCACCGCCACTTCTTTCTGGAATAATGCGTAGCTCCAAAGCCGCCGCCCTTTCGAGCCAAACCGTGAAGTTTTCTTTCTCCTGCGTCGTGTTCGGAGGGCTGAAATTGAATTGTTGCCGCACAATTTCCTGCCAGGTGGATTGTCCGGTTGGCAGCCAGGAAAGGACAAACTCCTGGCTTCGAGAAACTTCAGTCTCTTCGAACAATAAGTAGATCTTCGAAATGTCCCGCGCTTCATCGAATGCGATTCGAATGGTTTGCTCACCTTGTGTCGAGGCAGTCCACTTCTTCGAATCCGGCGTTAGGGCGTTTTCAAGCGGAGAGGAGGCTTCCTCGGAGGTAACCTCGAACGTGGCGCACCGAACGAGATCGAGCCAGTCATCTCCTTTAGGTCCGGTCTCTTGGATTAGTTTTTTTCTTATCATGGGGTCAGGTTGGATTAGGCCGCGACCGGT
>DATDAX010000286.1:0-23392 GCA_036525175.1 Terrimicrobiaceae bacterium
GACGAACATACTCTCGTCTGCATTGAAAAGCTCGACGGCATCCTTTTTGCGGAGGGGGAGAAATTTCGCGGTTACCGAGCGTTGTTTCAGAAGCTTGAAGACCCTGCCATGCTCTACTTGTCCCTTCTTCTGCACGACACAGGCAAGGCGGCGAATAAACGGAATCACGAGGATGCAAGTGCCGTTCTTGCCCAAAAGGTCGCCAGGCGTCTGCAGCTGTCGCCGGAACGACGCCGCATGCTCATCACCCTGGTGAACTCCCACTACGAACTCTCCTTTACGGCACAGAAGCGGAACCTTGATGATTCTGCGACGATTGCCGAGTTCGCCGGCATCGTCGGAAACCGGGCAAATCTTGACGCCTTGATGCTTCTCACGCTGGCTGACGGGCAGGGAACCAGCGACCAGAACTGGTCGGACTGGAAAGAGGGTCTCGTTTGGATCCTCTACCGCCGGATGACGGATTATTTCGAGGGTGGAAGATTCAGCATCGCGCAGATTCGACAGAACTTGGAGGATCTCAGAGAAGCGGTGATCCGCCGATTGCCGAAGGACTTTGCCGACGAGATTGAAGCGCACTTCGAACATATGCCCGAGCGCTACTTTCAAATGTTTGATTCCGAGCAGATTGCTGGCCATGTACGCTTGTTTCGGACGTTTTTGGAAACTCATCTCACACGCGAAGATCCGCCGGCTTACGCGCCGGCCTTCCGATGGATCGCAAGGCCCGAGCAAGGACACAGTGAAGTTTGGGTCTGCGGATGGAACCGTCCGCGGTTACTGGAACGCATCGCCGGAGCTTTTCTGTCGGCGCAAGTCAATATTCTGAGCGCCGATGTATTCACACGCGGCGACAACCTCGCACTCGATATCTTCCGCGTGTGCAATACCCAACTAGCGCCGGTCACAAGCGCCCGGGACATCACTCGCGTGGAAACGCGGCTCTGCGATTCGCTGGCCTTCGAGGATTACGATTTCAGCCCTCTGCTCAACAAGGAGGCGCTCCTGCGCACATATCGCATCTCGCAGGAAGCCGAGATTCCTACCAAGATTGTCGTCGATAACACGTCACACCCGAGCTTTACTCTCGTCGACGTTCAAACGCCGGACCGCCTTGGGCTCCTCTACGATCTATTGCGGGCTCTCGGCGAGACCGACGTGAATATCGAACTATCCCGCATCACAACCGAAATGGACGTTGCGATGGACACATTCTACATCACAGACGGCGACGGAAAAATTACTGACGAATCGGCCATCAAACGTATCCAACGGTTGCTCCAACGCGCATCTGTGCGCTCGTTGGGATAGCACGCCATGGTGTTGCGTTTCGCACGCCTGTTTTGGCGGCAGGTCGTGCGGCAGGCTTGGCGGCATCCACTCCTTACCGGCCTAAACATTTTAGGAATCGCGCTGGGCATCACGGTTTTCCTGGCCGTCCAGATCGCCAATCGTGGGGCCATCGCAAGCTTTCAAGCGGCTGCAGAACTCACGACGGGCCGGGCGCACCTGGAAATCCGGGGCAATCTCGACGATGACATTCTGCCCACGATAGCTGCTTTTCCCGGGGTCAAGGCCGCCACCCCTATCGTGGAAGGTGTAGTGACGTTTCCCGACGCGCCGGGTGAATACCTGCGCATTCTGGGTGTCGATCCGTTCACCGGTCGCGAAGTCTTCCCGTTCCAGCTGCAAACCGCGGGTAGCTCGACGCTCGATCTCGAGAAATGGCTCGCCGATCCGGATGTAATTGCTGTCCAAACCGGCTTTACGAAGACCGGATCCATTCAGGTACTTGCTGGCACCATGCTTCGGACGCTCCGCCCGGCGTTCGCGTTCAAGCCAGATGCCTTCACGCAAACCGACCCGCGCCTTGCCGCCATGGACATCGGCTGGGCACAGGAACTCTTCGGATCAGCTGGCCGCATTTCGTCCATCCTTGTTCTCCTCGACGAACCTTCCGAGGTGGAAGCGGTCGCCGATGGACTGCGCAAGATCGTGCCCGCCGACGCACGGGTCGCATTGCCTGCGGCCCGAAGCGAGGAAATGAAGGCCATGCTCGGTGCCTTCCAGCTCAATGTCACGGCGATGAGTCTGGTTTCCCTGGTCGTCGGCATGTTTCTCATATGCAACAGTGTCGGCGCGTCCGTCATCCGTCGACGAGTGGATATCGCGATCTTGAGGGCGAACGGAGCGACTCGCGGGGAGGTGCGCCGGTTGTTCCTCTGCGAGGCGGCACTCGAGGCCGCCGTGGGGGTGGCCCTCGGCATTTGGCTGGCCCCGCTTCTAGCCGGATGGATTGCACAACCCGTGTCGCAAAGCATTTCTTCGCTCTACGAACTCGTCCGTGTTGAGAACACGTCGCTCACGGACCGGCAAATGTTGGAAGCGATAGCCATTGGGATGACCGCGGCTCTGGTCGCAGCATGGCTTCCCGCCTCAGAGGCGGCGCATTGCGATCCGGCACGCATCCTTCATCCCGGCGCCGGCATCGAGGTCTTTTCTCCTCTGCACAAGCGGGGATTGGTTGTTGCGATTCTCCTGATTGGGGCGGCTTTTGGACTCTGCGTGTATTCGCTAGAAGGTGGCTCGAAATACTTGGGGTTCGCGGCCGCCGGGGCTATCATTGCAGGTTTCTCGCTACTGGTGCCCTGGCTTGCCCTTGCCGTTGCGTTCTTCGCGAGGAATTTCGGTGTCATCTCTCGTCTCGCCGCCAACCACTTCGCTCGCTCGCTGCACCGCAACACGCTCACAATCGCCGCGCTGGCGGCGGCAATCGCCATGACCATCAGCGTGACCGTGATGATCCATTCGTTTCGCGCAAGCGTTCAACGATGGATCGAGCGTACCCTGACCGCCGACCTGTACATCGCTCCGGCCGTAAATGAAATCGCCGGATCGCAGGCGCTCCTTCCCGACGAAGCGCAATCTTGGGCCGAAGGTCAACCCGATGTTCTTGAGGTCGGCACATTTCGCGAGCTTCCCATTCGCTTTCGCGATCAACCCACCACGCTTGCCGTTATCAATGGCAAGGCGCGCGGGAAGCTGGAATTCCTTGCCGGAGAGGATGCAGAACAGGCGTTTCAGTCCGGGGAATGCGTGGCTGTCTCAGAAAGCTTCGCGAGCCGTTTCGGGGTTGAGCCGAGGGCGGTGATTTCGCTGCCAACTCCAGCCGGGATCAAGGAGTTCACCGTTTGCGGAGTCTACAAGGATTTCGCGCGCGACCGCGGAACGATTCTCATGCACCGAACACTCTTTGATCGCTACTGGCACGAAGGGCAGGTGCACTCCCTGGCGCTCAAGATGCGCGACCCTGCACTTTCGGGTCCGGTTGGCGAGGCGTTTCGCGCCCGATTTGGACACCAAGGTCAATTCGTCCTGTACGACAACGCCGCGCTGCGCCAACGCGTTTTCGAAATCTTCGACGAGACCTTTGCCGTCACGTCCGTACTCCGGGGTATCGCCATCATCGTGGCTGTCGCGGGTGTGCTCTTCTCGCTGAGCGCGCTTGTCATCGAGCGAGAGCGAGAAATCGGAGTGTTGCGCGCCATGGGTGCGTCCCGAACACAGGTTCTGGGAGTTTTCCTTACGGAGGCCGCCCTCCTAGGTTTCACCTCCGCCCTAAGTGGGCTGGCCTCTGGTGGAGCGCTGGCCATGGTTCTCACCTGGATCATAAACAAGGCCTTCTTCGGCTGGACCATTGATCTGAATTATCCTGCCCTCCCGCTCGTCACAACGCCCCTTTGGATCGTCGGCGTCGCCTTTCTTGCGGCCCTCCTTCCGGCCTGGCGCGCAGCGAACATTGCACCCGCTCGTGCGGTGAGATTTGAGTAATCCCACTTTTCCCTTGCGCCAAGGCGCATGCGCTCAACCAATCCCTTATTCAATCACGCTGGGGCATCACACAAGGCGGTCCACAGAGTCTCTCCAAATATGTCTCTCACGCGTCGCTCGAGCCCCGCTCCCGAAGCAGCAGAACCGAGTACCGCGAAGACCGTCGAACCCGAACCAGACATCGCGGCCGCGCGCACTTCAGGCTGGCCTCTCAACCACTCCTTAACGGCGGGCAGCACAAGAAACTTTTCAAAGACGGGACGCTCAAGCGAATTAAAAATCCTGATCCAGCCGAGGTCCTGCTCAGCCTCCAATTGGTCCGACAGGGAACGCGAAGCCGCCCAGGCCTTGTATGCCCAAGGGGTTTCCACGCCGAACGGCGGCTTTATAAGGAGAATTTTCAAGCTCTCCGGGACATCAAATGGCTCGATGATTTCTCCGCGTCCGCGACAGATTGCCGGCATGCGGCGGATGAAAAACGGGACATCGGATCCGAGCCTTGCCGCAATCTTCTCGAGTCCTTCGAATCCAAGTCGTGTTTCAAGCAGTTCATCCAGCGCGAGGAGAACGGTGGCAGCATCGCTGCTTCCTCCACCGAGCCCAGCTCCAACAGGAATGGATTTTCGGATTTCGATTCTCGCGGCGAATCGCAGTCTTGTCTCGTTTTGAAATTCGTGCACGGCCGTTGCGGCGAGGTTGTTCCGACCTGTTGGAACTCTGGGATCATCGCACGATATGATTACCGAATCGCCTTCAGAGCTCTCCACCGTGATCTCGTCACCAAGCGACAGAGGCACGATAAGCGTTTCGATATCGTGAAAGCCATCGGCGCGCCGTCCGTGAATTCGCAGTTGCAGGTTGACTTTGGCTGGGGCACGCAGCTTCATGGCGCGCGCATCCTGCGCAAATGACCTCCACCGCTAAAGAAAAAATCATCGTGGCGTTGGACGCCCCGAATCTGGACTCCGCCCTCCGCTTGGCGGAGGAGTTGGAGGATGCGATATCCTGGGTGAAGATCGGTCTGCAGCTTTTTGCCGCGGAGGGCCCGTCGATTGTGAGTGCCATGAAGGAGCGGCAACTGAAAGTGTTTCTCGACCTCAAGTTTCACGACATCCCGAACACTGCTCACGAGGCAGTGCGTTCCGCTGTGCGACTTGGCGCGGACATGACGACGATCCATCTTTCTGGAGGAACCTCCATGGTGCGAAGCGCTATCGAGGCGGCGGCCGACTCTCAGTTACTCGTCCTCGGTGTGACCGTGCTCACGAGCATGGATGAGACTCAACTACGCGAGATCGGCGTCCTGCGAACACCGGAACAACAGGTGATCGAGCTCGTAACGCTTGGCCATGGATGTGGCCTGCGAGGCGTTGTTTGCAGCCCGCTGGAAATCAGGCCCCTGCGAAACAGATTTGGCGATTCTTTGACAATCGTGACACCAGGTGTGAGGCCGTCCGGTGCGATGCTCGATGACCAAAAGCGCGTGATGACCCCTGCGGATGCCGTGCGCGCCGGAGCAACCTACTTGGTAATAGGCCGTCCGATCACTGCCGCAAAGTCACCGCGTGAAGCCGCGACGCGCATCGCAGACGAAATCGCTCGCGGCCTGTCGGAATGAAAAGGTACTTCGGCTGAATCGACTCCGAAAAAGGTCGTCACATCTTCACCAGTTCGACACGTCGATTCTTTGCGCGGCCTTCTTCTGAGTCGTTGGACGTCAAGGGCGCAGCGAACGAGACACCGAAGGGGAACAAACGCTTGCTTGAAATGCCGTACTTTCCCGTCAACTCGGCAACCACGGCTTTCGCCCTGCGGGCGGAAAGATCGCGATTGAATTCAAACTCGCCCACATTGTCGGTGTGACCAGCCACAAGCAGTCTCAACTCTGGCTCGCTCTTGAGAAGCGTGGCAATTTCTGCCAAGGTCGGCGCGGACTCCGGCTTGACGTCCGCCTTGTTGAAATCAAACAGGATCCCGTAAAGGGTGACACGCCCGCCGCTCTTAATCGAGTTCTCCATCTGATCGGCCTTCACGACCACCATCTTCTTGTCCATCTCGCCGGCCCGCACGGTATTCACCTGAACGATTGCCTCGCCCTTCTCGATGGCAAACTTGGTCGCCCCGTCTTGAAATTCGGTCACGACCAGGGTGGCATGATAAACACCGTCCGATTTCTCAAGCTTGCCAGCCCAATAGTACATTGCGTCGGGACTGTAGGCGAAATATTGGCTGAAACTTTCGCCATCTCCGATGTCATCCCAGTAAGACGAGAACCAATAGCCGAGGTCGTTGGGTCCCTTCCCCTCCCATAGTGTCTCCCAGCCGGCAGCATCGAGTTCCTTGCGATAGTTGCGAAAGACTTCCAAGGCGCTTCGCTTGCCGGAGATCACGTACGTTCGCTTCTGGACTTCGCCTTCAAACTCAAGCGATTTTTCAAAGGCGTCCCTTTCCGCAGCTTTCCCAAGCGGGATGACAAGCGCATCATACTTCTTTTCCGTAAATCGGAACAATCGAGAGCCTTCGTAGCGCTTGAAATACGGGGGGTCCCCGACGCTGAGGTCAGGCGGCGCATCGGCCGCCCCGAGCCTCGAGACAAGGACGATAAGGATGACCGCGGGAAGAATTCGCATCTTCATTTGCCCATATCATGGCAAACCCGCAATGGCGATTCAATGTGCGCCAAGTTCTAGTCGCGAAAGTTCTTGAATGCCAAGCCGACTCCAAAATCGGCCGCGCGCAAGGAGGCAATGACCTTTTGAAGGTCGTCGCGCTTGCTTCCGGTGACGCGTATCTGGCGATCTTGAAGCGCGGCCTGGACCTTCAGGTTCATTCCCTTGATGGCCTTTGTAATTTCCTTTGCCTTTTCGCCATCAAGACCTTGTTTGATCGCCAGCTCTTGCCGGGAATGGCCAAGAGGGGAAATCTCCGGATCCTTCTGGTCGACATTGCGCAGGTCGATGCTCCGTTTTGCGAGCTTGCCGACAATGATCTCGCGCAGACCCTTGAGACGCGCACCATCGTCTACCGTGAGAAGCACTGAGCCAGTTTTCGCGTCGAGCTCGATTGTCGCACGAACGCCCTTGAAATCGAATCGCGCGCCCAATTCGCGCTGCGCCTGATCGACGGCATTCTTGACCTCCATACGGTCAACCTCGGAAACGATGTCAAAGGATGGCATAATCCAAAACTGTCGCACCGCAGCGTGGTACGCAATACCTTGCAATCAAGAATGCGCGCCGTCGCAAGTGCTGGTGGCAGCCTGTTGGAAATTACTCAGCTAGACTCGCTCCGTGACGCATTAAAGCGAAAAAACCTCTCGGCGGTCGTTGTCGTCTGGCGCGCAACAACATCAAGGGAAATGCCACGCTCGTGAGCAATTTGTTCCGCAACGAGCCGCGTATAAGCCGGTTCGCATCGCTCGCCCCGATAAGGAACCGGAGCGAGATAGGGACAATCCGTTTCCACCATGTAGCAATCCTCAGGGATCGCGACGGCAGTCTCCCGAACAAGCTTCGCATTCTTGAATGTGACAATTCCGGTAAAGGAAACCAAATGTCCCAAGGCAATCACGTCCATCGCCTGATCGAGGCGGTTTCCAAAGCAATGGAACACACCGCGCACCCGCCCCGTGTAGGGTTCCAAGATCTCCAAAGTATCGTCCCAGGCGTCGCGCTGATGGATCACCACGTTCAACTCCAGCGCAACGGCAAGGTCGAGTTGGACACGAAATGCCTCGGTTTGTGCCGACTTGTAAGCGCCGTCCAGCACAGCAGCCTCGGCATCCTGGGCGACGTCTGCCTGCAACGCGGCGATCGCCGGGGAGCTCTCGAGTTCGCTGCTTGGCAAATGATGATAGTCGAGCCCGGTTTCTCCGATGGCAGCAACCTTCGGGTGCTCGGCCAGAGCGCGCAGCGCGGGAAGAAAGTCCTCCACCTCGTCCTGGACGTTGGTCGGGTGAACGCCAACGACCGCGTAGACGTTGGGATACTTTTCCGCGAGGGCAATGGCTCGCTCGCTGCTCTCGATTCCTGTGCCAATGGTGATGAGCCTTGTAACGCCGGCTTCTGTCGCCCGCCCGATGACATCGTCAAGGTCTTCGGCAAACTCCGGATAGTCTAGGTGCGCGTGAGTATCTATCAACATGGATGGTCCTTTCTGGTCGACGGCGCCCCGAGCGGGCAGCCGAATCCCCATATAGTTGCCCGGTTGCGTTGCGTGCTCAAGTCATCCATTCCCATTCGCCCGGAAGAGGCAGAAAAAAAATTAAAGCTCCATCTGGACGAACGAAGCGTAATCTCCGTTGAAAAGCATCGCTCAGCGCACATTTAAACCATTTTGGGCGCCTCAAAGTAGCAGACCGCTACAAGGATTGAGGATCTCAAAAGCAAAAACAACAAAACCACATGAATACAACGAAAACACTCATCGCGGGTGCCGCGGTGGCCGGTCTCATGACCGGATCGATGGCTGTCCGCGCCTTCGCGGCCGGCGAACCTACCCCAGCCGGAGTTTCCCTCCAGACAATGGGGGAGAAAGGCGCCCACGCTTGCAAGGGACAAAACGAATGTAAGGGCAAGGGCGGCTGCAAGACCGGGGATCAGGGTTGCAAGGGCAAAAACACCTGCAAGGGCAAGGGCGGCTGCGGCACCAAGGGCGAGTAGCCAGGAAACCACGGCTAAGAAGTATGGTTTAGCCGAAAATGTCGAAACAGCCGCCGCTTTCGCACGAGGAAGCGGCGGCACTTCGAAACAACAGACCTTATCGCCACAGATGCCCGCAAACCCTTTCAACGCCTACACTGACTATGGAATTGGGATCGGTCTCCGCGTTCCGCACTACCGACATATTCTGGAAAAAAAGCCGGTGGTCGATTGGTTCGAAATCATCTCGGAAAACTTCATGGTCGACGGTGGCCGCCCGCTCGAGGTGCTGGATTCCATTTTGGAGCAGTACCGCGTCGTCCAACATGGAGTCGCGATTTATTTTGGCTCGGCGGACAAGCTCAACCGGGCGCATCTAAGGAAGCTCAAGCGCCTGGTCCAGCGCACGAATACGCCATGGCTCTCGGACCATTTGTGTTGGGGGAGCGTGGATGGGCGCTATACGCACGATCTCCTGCCGATGCCTTACACATTCGCAGCGGCCCGGGTCACCGCTCAAAAGATTCGCGAGGCCCGTGATTTTCTTGAGGTTCCAATCTGCGTCGAGAACGTGAGCAGCTATGCCGAGTTTCATGCTTCGGAGATGACCGAATGGGAATTTCTAAGCGAGGTCGTCGAACTGGCCGACTGTGGAATCCTGCTCGATGTCAACAACATCTATGTCTCGTCCCAGAACCACAACTTCGACCCCTACGATTACCTCAACAATATCCCGCACCACCGGGTCGGCCAGATCCACATCGCGGGCCATTCCAAATTCGAGAAATACATTCTCGATACGCACGACCATCCCGTGCTGGACCCCGTTTGGAAAATGTACGGCCATGCCATAAGGCGGATCGGTCACACAGCGACGTTGCTTGAGTGGGACGATCGCGTCCCATCATTTGACGAAGTCCACAATGAAGCGCTCAAAGCCCTCAAATTCCAGCAGCAGCTCGAAACCCGCGTTGCGTGAAGTCCGCTCCAAAGCCGATCTTCTCGGTTTGCAGCGAGCGATGGCCTATGCAATTTTTCGGCCCCTTACGCCGCGCTGGCGAATGCAAAGTCAGCTGGCGGACGGGCGCAACGTGCGCACCGAGGTGTCCGGGTTCATCAAGCCGAATGATCGCCTGAGTTCATTCGAGCGGCTGGAGATCTATAACCGCCAATATTGGTTTCGGCTGCTCGACTGTCTCTATGAAGATTATCCGGGGCTTCTTGCGGTGCTTGGTGAGCGGAAATTTCTGAAATGCGTCAGGACCTACCTTACGCGCCATCCATCGGATTCTTTTTCCCTGCGCGATCTCGGGTCGCGCCTCGAGCAGTTCCTGCGCGACGAACCGCAGTGGAGCGCCCCACGCGAGGCGCTCGCGTTGGACATGGTTCGCTTCGAGTGGGCGCAGGTCCTCGCCTTTGACGGGCCGTCGAAGCCTCCGATCACAACGGATGAGATTCTTGATACGCCGCCCGAGAAGCTCCGACTGGAACTCCAACCCTACCTGAGCTTGCTCGAGCTGCGATACGCCGTGGATGATTTCCTAATCGCCTTGAAGAAGCGGGCAACCGACGGACTTCGCGGCGAGGCAAGCAACGCAATCGAGTCCGCTCCGAAGGCCACAGTCCGCAGGAAGCGCATTCGCTTGCCAGCGCGCGCCGACATTTATCTCGCAGTGCACAGACATGACAACCGTCTTTACTTCAAGCGCCTCGAGAGCGAAGCATTCGCGATCCTTTCGTCTTTGAACCGAGGCGTGACAGTTGCTGATGCCTGCGTCGAAGCAATCTCATCCAGCAAACGCAAGCACGGCGATTGGGCACCTTTGATCCAGGGATGGTTTCAAAACTGGGCGGCTCTCGGTTGGCTCTGCCGCGCAAAATGAGCAGCCTTGTCGGGTTCCTGCGAAGCGCCTACGAGCTGCTCGCCCGCGTCTCGGACTATCTTCAGGCGCCCTTGCTGCTCGCCTTAAGAGTATTCTTTTTCTGGCAGCTCTTTCTGGCCGGCAAGGGCAAGCTCTTCAACATCGAGCGCACGGCCCAATTCTTTGAAAGCCTGAATATTCCTATGCCTGTCCTCAACGCCTACCTGGCCGGGGCCACGGAATGTTTCGGAGGTCTGATGCTCGTTGTGGGACTCGCCTCCAGGTTGGTCGCGATCCCCGTCGCATTTACCATGATCGTCGCCTACGTCACGGCCGACTACGAGGCTTTGACCAGCATTTTCAGTGATCCAGACAAATTCGTCGCAGCGGCGCCGTTTCCTTTTCTTCTCTCCGCACTCGTTGTGCTTGCCTTCGGTCCGGGCGCATTTTCGCTTGATGCGCTCATCAAGCGATTCGCGGGGGGAGGACGCTCCGAAGCAATTAAGGTCTAAGCCATGTCTCTCCGCTTCGCCATCCTTGTGGCTGGCATTTGGGTTCACTGCGCCGCGCGAGCGGAAGAATCCGTCGACTGGCAGCCGTGGTCCGAGGAAGTTTTTGAGCGCGCCAAGGAGGACAACCGGTTCGTCCTTCTCGATCTCGGGGCCGTGTGGTGCCATTGGTGTCACGTCATGGAAGACGTCACGTACCGCGACCCGGAAGTGGTGAAACTCATTCGCTCTCGATACATTGCCGTTCGCGTCGATCAGGATGCGCGACCGGATCTGTCGAATCGCTATGAAGACTATGGCTGGCCGGCTACGATCGTCTTCAATGCCGACGGCAGCGAAATCGTCAAGCGGCAGGGCTACATTCCACCGCGCCCGATGGCGTCCATGCTTCAGGCGATCATCGACGATCCGACGCCGGGACCGTCCGTTCTTCCCGAAGAGAAAATCACTGCAGCCAGCAGCGCATCCCTGTCTCCCGAGAGCATCCAGGCGCTTCGAAGCCGCTTGCTCGACGCGTATGACGCGAAAAACTTCGGGTGGGGAACCATTCACAAGTTTCTAGACTGGAACGTCATCGAATATTGCATGTCCGCGACACCTCAAGACGCGAAGGCCGACTTGGGACGCATGGCGCGGGAAACTCTAGGTGCGCAGCGCAACCTCTTCGATCCAGTGTGGGGCGGCGTCTACCAATACTCGACAGATGGCGATTGGAAGCATCCTCATTACGAAAAGCTGTTGCAGTTTCAGGCCGAGAACCTTCGGATTTATTCCATCGCCTATGCACGTTGGGGGGATCCTGAGTACCTCAAGGACGCGAGACAGATCCGTCGCTACATGAAGGAATTTCTCACCAGCCCGGAGGGTGCCTTTTATACGAGCCAAGATGCGGACCTTGTGCCCGGGCAGCATTCAGAGGGATATTTCGCCTTGGACGACAAGGCGCGGCGCGAGAAAGGCATCCCGCGCATCGACACTCACGTCTATTCGCGCGAGAACGGCTGGGCAATATCCGCGCTTTCCAGTTTCTATGCCGTCACCGGCGAAACTGAGCACCTCGATGATGCCATTCGAGCGGCCAACTGGATCATCGCCCAACGCGCCCTGCCCGGGGGAGGCTTCTCCCATGACGAAAAGGATGTCGCAGGTCCCTACCTTGGCGACACGCTTTTTATGGGCAACGCGTTCCTTATACTCTACGCGGTCACGGCCGACCGATCGTGGCTGGATCGCGCGACCTCCGCCGCGAACTTCATTAACGAGCACTTCAAGAGCGATACGGGGTTCTCCACATCGCGCTCGGGCACCTTCCGCCCCACCCGGCAGCTCGACGAAAACGTTGCTCTTGCAAGGTTTGCGAATCTTTTAGGTCACTATACGGGAGTCCCTGCCTTTCGGGAAATGGCAGAGCATGCGATGCGGCACCTTGCCGCCCAGGGAGTGGTGGAACGCCGCGGATATCAGGTTGGAGGCTTGCTGCTCGCCGACCGCGAACTGTCCGTGCCTCCTCTGCATATCACGGTAGTGGGAAGCAAGGCCGATTCGGCCGCGCGGGCATTGTTCCTCGCTGCACTAAAGCAGCCGGCGACCTACAAGCGAGTCGAATGGTTCGACGAGTCCGAGGGGCCGCTGCCAAATGCCGATGTGGAATATCCGCGGATTGCGAAAGCCGCGGCATTTATCTGCACAGACCGAAGCTGCTCCGCACCCATCTTCACGCCTGATAAATTCAAAGTGCGATAAGGAAGTTGCGTCAACTTACCACTGCACTACGGAACTGGCAAAGGTCAGCCCGCCCCCAAATACAACCATCAGAATGTAATCGCCGACCTTGAACCGGCCGGTACGATTGCCCTCGTCCAATGCGATGGCCACGGCAGCCGCAGAGGTGTTGCCGTAACGATCAAGGTTCACCTGAAATTTGGAGAGAGGCACATTCAACCGGCCAGCCAGTGCCTCGATAATGCGCAAATTCGCCTGGTGAGGAATAATGCATGTGAGATCCTCGACGGTCAGGCCACTCTGCTGGAGCGCCCGATTCGCTGCAGCGAGCATTGAGGTCACTGCCTGCTTGAAGGTCTCCCGCCCATTCATATGCAGCGTATTGAGCCGCTGATCGATATTCTCCTTTGTCACAGGGATGGCGCACCCTCCACCCGGCATGTGCAGGATATCCCCAAAGTTGCCATCGCTGCCCATGAACGTCGTTATGACACCGTGAGAACCGGCACGCCATCGAAGGATGGCTGCGCCGGCGCCGTCACCGAAGAGCACGCACGTATTGCGGTCGCTCCAGTTCACGATCGAACTGAGCTTATCCGCGCCAATCACCAAGACCGTGTTGTACGTGTGATTGCTGATGAACTGCTGGGCCACTTCGATTCCGTAAAGAAATCCCGAGCAGGCCGCGGAAACATCGAAGCACGCTGCCTTATTCGCGCAAAGCAGTCGCTGAACATGGCATGCGGTAGAAGGAAAAAACGTATCGGGCGTGACGGTCGCCACAATGATCAGGTCGATCTCAGAGGCTACCACACCCGCCTGCTCCATGGCGTTCCTGGCAGCACTGGCGGCCATGTGGCTGGTATGCTCGCCTTGGGCAGCGATCCGCCGCTCCTTGATCCCGGTGCGGGTGGTGATCCACTCGTCGGTTGTCTCAACGATCTTTTCGAGATCAGCGTTGGTGACGATCCGCTCCGGCACGTAGCTGCCGGTCCCAATGATGGAAACTGCGCGGCTAGGCTGTCGGGAACGCGTCCGCGGGATTTTCTTCATTGTAGCGCTTGATGGCCTCGACAATGCGGGGGTTGATACCGAGTTCGACGAATTCGCACGCAACGCGCAAGGCATTTTTGATGGCGAGCGGACTGCTTGCCCCATGGGCAATGATGGCTACCCCGTTGACACCGACCAGCGGACTCCCGCCATACGTCTCGTAATTTGTCCTTTTGCGGATGGCGAGAAAAGCGTTCTTGGCAAGCAATGCGCCGAGCTTTCGAATCGGGCTTGCGAGCAGCTCGTGCTTCAGCCAGTGGAACACCGCCGAGGCGGTAGCCTCGCAAACCTTCAAGGTGACGTTGCCCACAAAGCCGTCGCAGAGCACCACTTCAACCGGGTTCTCGAAGAGGTCGTGCCCTTCCACATTGCCGCGGAAATTCAGTTTGCTCTTTTTAAGCAGCTTGAAAATGTCCTTGGTGAATTCACTCCCCTTGACGTCTTCGCCGCCGATGGACATGAGCCCGACCGCCGGATTCTCAAAACCGAGCACATATTTGGAGATGACCGTGCCCATGATCGCATACTGCAACATGTGCTCCGGCCGTGCGTCCACATTCGCTCCCGCATCGATGAGCACGCACACGTTGTGCTCAGTGGGCAGATAGGAGGCGATGCCTGGGCGTTCCACCCCCTCCAACGTGCGAAGCTTGATCGTCGTGCCGGCGACCACCGCTCCAGTGTGCCCCGCGCTCACAATGGCGTCAGCCTCCCCGTGTTTCACCAGATCAATCGCGCGACTGACCGACGAATCCTTTTTTCGCCGGATCGCATCGACCGGATGTTCGTTCATCTCTACGACCTGCGTCGTATGGATGACTTCGATGCGCGAATCGCCGCAGTCGAGCTCCTGAAGCTCCTTCTTCACCGCAGCCTGATCGCCTGTCAGAAAGAGTTTTTCGATTCTGGGATATTCCTTCAGGGCCATCGCGGCTCCGGCGATGGTGTTTCGCGGGGCATAATCGCCTCCCATTGCGTCGAGGGCGATCCTCATGCGAAAGAGCTATCCTGCGTCCACAGTAAGAACCTGCCGACCCTTGTAGTATCCACACGCCGGGCAGGCGGTATGCCCGCGCACACTGGCGCCGCACTGAGGGCACTGGGAAAGCTTTGGAGCATGCCAGCGGTTGGCGGCCTTACGGGTGCGCAGGCGCATCTTCGAGGTTTTACGTTTTGGAACTCCCATAAATCCGGATTATTGATTCTCTAATTTTTCAGTCTTCAGTCTATCCAGAGCGCCCCATGGCGCGTTGCCGGGAGGCTGGGATGCATCGCCGGGCGCCTGCATGAAGCGTGCTGGACAGGTCTTGTTTCCATCCGCATCACAGCGGGGATGAGCTGGAAGAGCAAGATGTATATCTTCTCGGAGCTCTGGGGTCAAGTCAACCGACTCCCTTCCATCGAGCTCCTTTTGGAGGGCAAATGGGTGGACCGTCAGCAGGGTCTCAAATTCATCCAAACACGCCACACACCTCAAACGAACGGACAAGCTGAGACGGCCGGTCGCGAAGATCCCACCTCCCGAGAGGCCAACCTCCAATTCATATTGAAGAGGTGAACACGCGCGCGCGCCGACCTCTTCCAACTCCAGGAACCTGGCATCCTCGACGCCCTCAAGATGAAGGGTGCCGCCTTGCGGAATCCGGCGCAAATGAATCTTCATGCCTGAACGCTCAACGTGAACACAGGAACTTTCAACGCGCAAGTTTGAGCCCTCGAAGTCCACCCCGCAGCTTCCTCCAGAGTGTGGAGACACGAGCCCATGGGTGCGCCACCCACAACCTGCGAATCCCAGCGATCGAACTATGAGCGGCGTGCACGGTAAATGCCGTGAAAATCGGGTCAAAAGGATAGCGAAACTCCCATTGAACCGAACCAAACAAGGTCGCCAGCAGACTGATCATCGCAATGGCAGTCAACAGCGGAATCCGAAGGTCAACCGGACCGGTCAAACGGGCAACGAGCAAGCAAAGCCCGCCCAACAAAAACCAGTAGTAGTTGGGAATAAGCTTCCGGCTTACTTCGAACAACCCGTCGCCCGGAGAAATCAACGGGGCGGGCGCAGATACCCTCCACTCCTTCACCGTGCGCTGCAGTCCGAACCAGTTGTCCGAGCGTCTCCCCTCTCTTGCTGCGAACAATGGTGTCGACGGAACGAGATCTCCTTCCGTTGGCAGAGCCAAACCCTTTGCAGTGTAGCGCGCATAAAGCTTCTCCCGTTCACGCACGAAGGCGCGGCCGAGGTCTCGCAGGTTGCTAATTTTGAACCGTTTTCGATCCCCGTAGTCGAATACCGTTACAAGGTGCTCCACGTATCGGAGAAACGAGCCCCGGGGATCATGCCATAACGATTCGATTCCCGCTTTGCGAAGCAGGGCAAACCCGCCCGGCCATTGATCCTTTTGAACGGCATAGATCAGCGAATTGAACATTCTCTGCGTTGAACATCTAAAGAAGACGTCCTGCGTGATTTCATACTGCGCATACAGAGGGCTTGTCAGGATGTTTGCGTCCACAAGCTCTGCCAGCTGTCTCGAAGCAGGTCCGTTACTCGGAGAGATGACATGCTCCTGAACAAACAGCCGATAAAAAGGAAGATGCGCATCCCCAAGCTTTGCGATGCAGAATTCACCGAATCTAAGATAGTTGAACGAGCAAAACGCGAGGTGCAAAGCCGAGTAAACAATCAGGAAGACGCACGACAACATGCATCGACGGCCGGCGGAGGCGTTTGCGATGAAAAGTGGCAGCAGAAAGCATAGCGCGAATGTCACGTTGCCGGGTCGGTTCAGGACCAGCAGAGCTACGAGAACCGCGCAGCCTGCCCAAGCACGCGCTTTTGTAGAGCGCATAGCGAAAAAGACGCAGCAAAACCAGAGGCATAGGAAAACGGTTTGCAATGTCTCGGATCCAACCGCGTTGAACGATCGGAACAGCCACAGGTTTACGCCAAGAAGAGCATCGAATATCCATGCAGCGACGCTGCTGAATTCATGCAAGACCGCGAAGACGCACGTCACGCTTCCCGCATAAGAAAGCGCCAGAATCAACTCGATACCCGTCTCGTCCAAAAATTCAAAGCACGTCCCGTAAAACAGCGGAGTCAGCGGCGTTCGAAAGAGCATCAGCAACGGGAACTCCGGCTCGAACTGAAAGAGGTCGCGAAACCAAATAAAATACGTCATCATATCCCGTCCTTCTCTCAACGGGAGCCAATGCACGACGATCCAGAACCATGCAAACATGGCCAGAAAGGACGCGAGGATAGGAGAATGTCGCCGCAAAGTCTCGGCGAGCGTGTTGCCGGTGTCCGTGCTATTCACCTTGCGGGAATCCGCCGCCTTCTCCTTTTGCAAACTTCTCCTTGAGTCGAATCGCGACAGAGCCGGGAACGAACGGCGTGACGTCCCCGCCAAGCCGGCCCACTTCCTTAACGATGCGGGAACTCAGGAACGTGTAATCTTCCTTCGGAGTCAGGAAAATCGTCTCCAGTCGAGGCTGAAGGCACCTGTTCATCAGAGCCATTTGAAACTCGAACTCGAAATCCGAAACGGCCCGCAGTCCGCGAATAACGACGAAGGCATCTTCCATGCGCGCGAAATCCACGAGAAGGCCGTCCAGCTTCTTGACCATGATGCCTGTCGTCCCTTTAAGGGATTCTTCGATCATGGAGATACGCTCGTCAGCGGTGAAAAGCGGGGCCTTAGCCTCATTCTGAGCGACGGCGACGATGAGGGAATCGAAGAGCTGACGGGCGCGGTGAATGATGTCGATATGCCCAAGCGTGAGGGGATCGAAACTTCCAGGATATATGGCGCGGGTTACTCCCATTCGATTGTGGCTGGTGGCTTGCTGGAAATGTCATAACAGACGCGGTTGACACCGCTCACTTCATTAATGATGCGGGTGGAGATCCGCGCGAGAAGGTCGTAAGGAATTCGCACCCAGTCAGCCGTCATGCCGTCTCGGCTTTCCACAATGCGCAGGGCGATCGTGTTTTCATAGGTACGTTCATCGCCCATGACACCTACGGATTGCACCGGAAGCAGGACGGCGAACGACTGCCAGACCTTGTAGTACCAGCCACTCGCTTTCATTTCTTCGAGAACAATGGAATCGGCCTCCCTCACCACGCGGAGCTTATCTGCCGTAATCTCACCAAGGATTCGAACCGCAAGACCCGGGCCAGGGAAGGGCTGCCGATGCACAATTTCCTTCGGCAGACCCAGTTCGAGCCCCACTTCGCGGACCTCGTCCTTGAAAAGCTGCCGAAGGGGCTCGACGAGCTTAAACTTCATTCGCTCGGGGAGGCCGCCGACATTGTGATGGCTCTTGATAAGCGCGGCGGGATTTCCGGAGATCGAGACACTTTCGATCACGTCTGGATAGAGGGTTCCCTGCGCGAGGAAACGATATCGTCCGGGAGACGTCTTCCTCAGTCCACGTGCGGCAGCCTCAAAAGCTCTGATGAATTCATTTCCAATGATCTTGCGTTTGCGCTCGGGATCAACAACCCCTTTGAGCCGGGCGAGAAACCGCTTTGATGCATCAACCGTTATGAGGCGAATGTGAAAATGGCCGCCGAACAGTCTCTCTACCGCTTCCGCCTCCCGCGCACGCAGCAGCCCGTTGTCAACGAATATGCACGTCAACTGGTCTCCGATCGCCTGGTGAATGAGCCCCGCCGCGACCGAAGAATCGACCCCTCCGCTAAGCCCTAAAATCACCCGGCTATCGCCGACGTCCTCACGGATCCGCGCGCACGTGCGCTCGATGAACGAGCCCATCGTCCACTGAGACTTGCAGTCGCAAATACGATGAACAAAATTCTCCAGGATAGTCTTGCCGCGCGGCGTGTGGGCGACCTCGGGATGAAACTGGAGGCCGTAGATCCGCCGCTTGGTGTCTCCGATCACCGCGTTGGGAGAATTCTCTGTCCTGCCCAAAGCACGAAATCCCTTCGGAAGTCTTGTGATCCTGTCTCCATGACTATTCCAGACGTCTAGTTCGGCGGGAAGACCGTGAAAAAGATCGGAGCGACGGTCCACACGGAGTCTTCCCGGCCCGTATTCACGCCGAGCAGAGCGCTCCACGTTTCCGCCGAGGTCGTGCGCCACAAGCTGCAACCCGTAACAGATCCCAAGAATCGGCACGCCCAGCTCGTAGATTCCCTTGTCGACCTTTGGCGCCTTTGATGCATAGACGCTGGCCGGACCACCCGACAGAATGATGCCTTTTGGAGCCGCCGCGCGAAGGGACGAACATTCCGTCCAAAACGGCAGAATCTCGGAATAAACACGGCATTCGCGCACACGCCGGGCGATGACCTGCGTATACTGTGAGCCGAAATCAAGAATGACGATCTTGTCCTCCGGTGAGAACGCGTGCGCGGACATTGAAGCTAGCAGCTTGTCGGAATTAAGGTAAATCTCCCGTGAGATCCCGGAAGGCCGTCCAGCTGGGGAGTCTCGCCCAGAATGCACTCGCTTCCGTCCGTCATTCCTTCAGAAAGCGCCGCATTCATTTGATTTTTGGCGCATTCCCAAAGTCAGCGGTATTCGGATCCAAAAGGATCGGTGGTCGGATCATTCGGCACGATGCGACCCTCTCCCTTAATGCCGCGTTGAAACGTTTGCCCAACCTCGGCGGCATCCTGCTCGGCCACCGAGCATCCCGCAAAGGCGACCGCCAGAACACAGAAAAAAAGAGTCACACATCTCACATAAGCCATAATAAAAAGACCGACCCGCAATGGCAACTCTCATTCCGCCAGAGGAATTATTGAGCCTTTATTCTGCCGGATGGTTTCCCATGGCCATGCCGGATGGTTCGATTCGCTGCTTTTCCCCGGACCCACGGGGAATCCTGCCCCTCGAGGACTTTCACATCCCCCACGGTGCCAGGAGAACCCTTCGTGATCCAGAATGGGAGGTGCGGCTGAATACGAGCTTCGAGCATGTCGTGCGGGCCTGTTCGAATCGGCGCGAGACTTGGATCGATGAAACGATCATTCAAAGTTATGTCGGGCTGCACCGCGCAGGCCATGCCCATTCGCTCGAGATTTGGCGCAACGGGATGCTAGCGGGTGGACTTTATGGCGTGAGGATCGGCGGCGCCTTCTTTGGCGAGTCCATGTTCCATCACATCCCCGGTGCGTCGAAGGTTGCCCTTGTGGCGTTGGCGACGCGTCTCAGGAAAGGAGGCTTTCAGCTCCTTGACACTCAATGGACGACACCGCACCTCGTGCAATTCGGCGCTATTTCGATCCCGCGTAGAGAGTATCTGCACCGCTTGCAACTCGCGATTCGGGTGACCCCGAACAGCATCCTGTAGTCCAAAGACCTTGCTTTTCTCAACCTTTCCCCCGGTATAGTACTTTCGTCTTCGAAAAGCGGCTGCGTCTCCTGCACGACTACAAGATTCCGATAGACTGAAATTTCCCGAAACGATGAAGATCTACACGCGCACAGGAGACGATGGATCGACCAGCCTCCTCGCGGGCGAGCGTGTTTCGAAGGCGCATTTGCGGATCGCGGCCTGCGGAACTCTGGACGAGCTAAATTGTGCGATCGGCGTGGCGCGTGCGGCCGGTCCCACGCTCTCGACAGACGAGGCCCTCGCCACGATCCAGCGTCACCTCTTTGAGTTGGGAGCCGATTTCGCCGAGGCGGGACGAAAGGGCCCCGCTCGCACAGATCCCGTCGCAACAACTTGGATGGAGAGCGAAATCGATCGCATGACGGCCGAATTGCCGGCTTTGAGGAATTTTGTCCTTCCCGGGGGTAGCGCAGCGGCCTCCCAGATTCATTTTGCACGAGCGGTGTGCCGCCGTGCCGAACGCGAGGTGGTGTGCCTTTCGCAAAGCGAACAGACCGACAAGACCGGACTGATCTTCCTCAATCGCTTGTCGGACTTTCTTTTCGTACTCGCACGCCACGAGAATCTCCGCAGCGGTGTTCCAGAAGAGAAATGGATCTCGGAGCATTGAGAACGCTAATGGCCCGGCGCGGGCTTTCTCGGCAAACGGTCCAAGTTGGCTATAACATGAGAATCGACTTCCTAGAGCACCATCCGCACTTCGCTTTGCGCCTCGCGAAGCTCTGCGGCACGGAATGGCAGCCCCTCTACAGCGACTGGGACCATACGGAGGCACTGCGCGAATTCGAATCTCAGCGAACTGACGGCAGACTGCCTGTTTCCCTCGTGGCTCTCGAAGAGAACGAGTTGCTGGGCATGGTCAGTCTCATATTCAATGACCTCCCGGGGTACGAACATTTGAATCCGTGGCTTGCCAGTCTCCTTGTCCTGCCCGAACACAGGAAGAAAGGTGCCGGCTCAAGTCTCGTCTGCGAAGCGGAAAGGCTTCTTGTGCTCAACCAGGTAGCTAGAGCGTACCTCTTTACAGAATTTGCCTCTTCTTTCTTTGAGAAACTAGGTTGGCATGCGATCGAGAAGGCGACTTGCAACAAACACCCAGTCGTGATTCTCAAGAAAGACTTTCCGAAAAACTGGGCCCTCAGCCTGATGAACAAAATATGAAAACGGCCGTCTTCAGCACCAAACCCTACGATGCAAAATTCCTGATCGCGGCGAATGTCGACGCCGTCCACGACTTTGACTTCTTCGAGGAGAGGCTTAGCCCTCATACGGCAAAGCTCGCAGAAGGACACACGGCAGTCTGCGCATTCGTGAACGATGTTCTGAACGCTCGTGTGCTGGATATTCTTCGAAGCCTTGACATCGGTTTCATCGCTTTGCGATGCGCGGGATTCAACCAGGTCGACCTGCGCCACGCCTCCTCATTGGGAATCAAGGTCACCCATGTCCCCGCATACTCGCCCTACGCTGTTGCTGAGTTTGCACTGACTTTGGTCCTCGCGCTTAACCGCCGTATTCACCGCGCGTACAACCGCGTTCGCGATGGCAATTTCTCCATCGATGGGCTGCTGGGCTTCGACCTCCGTGGAAAGACAGTCGGCGTCGTGGGAACTGGAAAGATCGGGCGCGTCTTTTCCGGGCTTTTCTTGGGCTTCGGAGTGAAAATCCTCGGCTATGATCTTTATCATAATCCGGAGTTTACGGAGCTTGGCGGCAAATATGTCGAACTGGACACCCTGTTCTCGGAGGCCGACATTATTAGCCTTCATTGCCCGCTGACGCCGCAGACGTTTCACCTCATCGACGCACAAAGCATAGCGAAGATGAAACGAGGCGTGATGATCATTAACACGAGTCGAGGGGCGCTTGTCGATGCCAGCGCCGTGATCGAAGGACTCAAGTCCGAACAGATCGGCTACCTCGGACTTGATGTCTATGAACAGGAAGCCGACCTCTTCTATGAAAATCTCTCGGAACGGATCATCCAGGACGACGTGCTTCAGCGGCTCGTCACCTTTCCGAATGTGATCGTCACGTCTCACCAAGCCTATTTCACCGACACAGCCCTGCAAAATATTTCGAACACCACCGTCGCCAACCTTACGGCATACGAAAAGGGCGATCCCTTGCTCAACGAGGTCACACTTGCCATGCTGCACTAAGAGCGGCCAACAGAGAACTTTTGCCGCAACTGATAAAAGTCCGCGGCCCTTTTCGGCACGCCGCGCCATTTCTGCTTCCGGAATCGCGGCTTCCCGCACTGGATGCGCGAATCCCAAACTCCGCAGCGGGCAGCCGGGTTCTCACTTCATAAATGACTTCCCTGCCGGTCCCAATTCGGGCCGGCATGTGTCGCCAACACCTTAAGCGTGGACATTCCCGAAAAGCCGGTCGAAATATCCCTCTCATGAAGGAAAATTTACAAAGGCGCTTCTCATACTCTGCGCTGCGTCCTTTCCGGCAGTCGTTCCTCCAGGGGATGCCAATCCTGGCCTATCACAAGCTGGGACCTCTTCCGTTCGGTGCAAAAATGAAAAACCTTTATGTCGGCGAAGGACTCTTCGCCTGGCAAATGCGCGATCTGCGCCGCTCTGGCTTTTCGATCAGATCGCTCGATTCATGGCGCAGGAACTCGCGCCCCAATCGCAGGCGCGCAGTCATCACGTTTGATGACGGGAGTCGCACTGTCCTTCGCCATGCTCTGCCCGTGCTTGAGCGGAATAGAATGACCGCAATCCAATTTCTGGTGGCCGACGCGATTGGGGGCACCAACTACTGGGATGTTCGCAGTCGCGGCGAGGCGACCGACGCTCTCATGGATGTCGCGGAGATCCATGACTGGCTTGCAGCAGGCCATGAGATCGGCTCTCACACACTTACGCATCCCCGTCTTACGGAGATTGCTGAGTCCGAAGCGAAGGAAGAGATTACCGCCTCGAAGAAAAAGCTGGAGGATCTTTTCGGGGCAGCGGTCCGTCACTTCTGCTATCCGTACGGTAAATGGTCGCGTCGTGTGCGGGATCTTGTCGAAGGAGCCGGCTACATGACTGCTGTCACGCTGGACTTCGGCGTCAACGCCGAATCCCGTGATCCTTTTGCCCTCCGAAGGATCGGCGCGAAACATCCCTCGCGCAGTATTCGCAACCTCGCCGCTCTCCTCCCGGCAGGATTCCCGCTTCGGTTTTTCTGGCAGAGCTAGAAGCAGTTCTCAGAATAAATTTCCGAAAAAGGGCTTGTACTATTGCAAAGGATTTGCGAGAGGATGGTGGTTGCGCCATCAAGAGGCAGAGCCTAATGCGGAGAACGCCACGCTGGAGGAAATGCGAGTGGCGATGGAAGCCGCGCCCAATCGGCGTAGTTACATCCGGCTTGCCGTGATGCGTTCCTTGCTCATGGG
>DATDAX010000287.1:0-13375 GCA_036525175.1 Terrimicrobiaceae bacterium
AAAAGCTTCGCTCATATCAAGCATCGTCATCGCACGAACAGAAACCAGAAAAATCACCTCCGGTTTCAATTCCGATTCTGGCCTTCGAGGGAGCCTCCGCGCAAGCGACAGCGGCGCCGAAAGTGCCTCTTGAGCCGTTCAACCGTAAAAAACACGTGGAAACCCCCATCATTCGCAACGACGGTTCAATGGACGTCATGCCCACAACGCCAGCTGGCTTTGAAGTTGATGAACGCGGTTTGGTGCGCGCATGTCCGCAATGCGGTCGTCGCAACCGCCTGCTCTACGAGCGCCTCGGCCAAAAGTTCCGATGCAGTCAGTGTCACACCGAGCTGCAGCAACCCGCAGAGCCGATTGACGTCCACGCTTCCGCTCAGTTTGAGACGCTCGTCAGCAAATCCGCATTGCCTGCGCTCGTCGATTTTTGGGCGCCATGGTGCGCACCGTGCAAGATGATCGCGCCCGAAGTCGCCAAGGTCTCCGCAAGGGGCGCCGGTCGCTGGATCGTGATCAAGGTGAACACAGAGGACCTCCCGGAAGTGTCCGCACGTTTCGGCATTAGGGCTATTCCCACTCTGGCCGCGTTCCGAGGTGGTCGTGAACTTGCGCGGCATTCCGGAGTCATGCCTGCACAGTCCATCGAACAATTTCTTCAGCAAGCATTGTAGAATAAACGCTGCCCCCTTACCCAATATATGAAAGCAAAATCATGACATGACTGCCGAGCCGTTGCGCGCACTTCAGATTTTTGGGCCCGACCCCGGCAAGACGTACACGATCGAGGCTGCGGCGAATATTACGCAGGTGCCGCGGCGTCTCATCGCCGTCTATTGCAAACTCCACATGGTTTCTCCGATTGCGGGCTCTGAGCAAGGGGCACTCCATTTTAACCGACAAAGCCATCCCGGCGCTCCGGCAGATCGATCCATTGAGATCAGTCCGTGGAATCAACCTTGACGGAATAAGGATGATTCTCGACTTGGAAAGGGAGGTCGATCAACTGAAGGGAATTACGCTCGCTTCGCCGATGACGCATGCCGCCGAGCGCCCTTTCGGCGCCATTGCCCGGCACCCAACACCTTCCCAAAACGCGGTCGAACAACTGATGTCATCGAGATTCCTCATCATGGCCGTTGCGCTATCAATCGCCGCGATTGCCGGCTGTAGCAGGGTCACGGAAGAGGATGGAGCCGCGCAGCCGCATAAAAAGGAAAAGAGACCGAATTTCGTTCAGACGGGCATGGCGTCGTGGTACGGCAAAGGCTTCAAAGGCGGGAAGACCGCCAGCGGCGAGCGATTCGATCCGGAGGAGTTGACGGCCGCCCATCGAAGTCTCCCGTTTGGCACCATAGCCCGCGTCACCAACCTCCGAAACAACCGAAGCGTCAGCGTGCGCATCACCAATCGCGGTCCATTTATCAGAGGCCGCGTCGTTGATCTTAGCCCTGCCGCGGCGCGTGAACTGCGAATCGTCAAGTCCGGTGTCGCACGAGTTCGCATCGAGGCTGAACACCCGAAACAAGAAACGGATCAATAGCGTGAATCCACACGCCTGACTACGGGCCTTCCCTCCAATAAATCGGTGTCAGCTCACGTGAGCGCGTACGCATGGCATGTCGGAATTTTATTTATCAATTTCGGATAAATGCGATCTATCGATTGATCCACAACAAACTCTTTGACATAGGCTGAGACAGAAAATTGGTATGTCAAAGCAGAACAATAGGCCTTCGTCACAAGGATCTCCGCTTGCTGTTGCCGTAATGTTCGTTGGCAATGGATTGGTCATGGCCTCATCGCTCTCGAGGATGCCAGGGATCCGCGACCAGGTTGGGGCAACCCCGACGCAACTTGCGTTTGCTCTGGTTTGCGTGGGAATCGGATCGCTCATTGGGATGCCGTTCACAGGCCAGCTCGTCGAGAAGTATTCCTCAATGATGGTCAGCCGCGTGTCGACTGCGATTTGCCTTGGAGGCTGGGCACTCGTCCCGCTGGCAAATTCGGTGCCGACGCTGGCGCTGACCATGTTAATTGCTGGATTGGGAACCGGGGTCGGTGACGTTGCCATGAACGTGCAGGGAAATCTCGTCGAACAACGTCGCGACAAGGTTCTGATGCCGTACTGGCATGGGCTCTTTTCGCTTGGTGCGGTTGGCGGCGCACTGGCCGGGGCTCTTGCCGCCTCGCTTGGCCTTGCTCTGGCTTGGCAGCTCCCAACTGTTTCCGCGATTTTGATGGCTGCTATGTGGCTGGCGACCGCACACTACATCCCCGATGCCGGATTACACTCGGGCGCTACCAAACAACAGCTCGACGAGCCAATGTTTGACGAACCGCAAGTGCTCGCCACAGAGCGCCAGCCGGTTGCCAATCTACAGCGTTCTTCGATTACCCGTGTGGAAATCCTGCTTGGAATCATCGTGTTCGGGACCGCCGTTGGTGAAGGCGCTGCCAATGACTGGCTCGCCCTCATGTTGGTGGACAACCGTGGTGCGCCTGCAGCATTCGGAGCGCTTACCTATGCCGGCTTTAACCTGACGATGGCCATAGGCCGATTCGCTGGCGGAGTCATTATTCAACGTTTCGGAAGAGCGCCGGTACTAAGAGTGGCGGGTTTGCTGGCAAGCGCAGGCGTGGCCGCGCTATGTCTGGTCCCTTCTACCCTGGTCGCATTGATTGGCGCCCTCGCGTGGGGTCTCGGGCTGTCTGTGGTTTTCCCATCTGCGATGTCCGCCGCGGGAGAGGTGCCAGGACGGGGTTCTCGCGCGATTGCAGTGGTATCCACAATCGGCTACGGCGGCTTTCTGCTTGGGGCTCCCCTGATCGGATTTCTTGCCCATCAGATGCCCCTCGATCGAGCGCTCCTGGCGGTTGCAGTACTCGTTTTGCTCGTAGCCCTCCTCGCTTCGGTCGCCCGCGAGCGCGGCTTTGAGCCCGCGAAAGCGGAGCAAAAGGCCCTGAAGTAACAGGAATCCTCAGAAGCGTCAGTCCTCCATGTTGTGCGTTCCTCAGGGAATCACAATGACTTCCCTTAGAATGATACGGCGCGACGAGACTCCCGCTTCTATTGCAAACTCTCCCGGCTCAATCTCCCAGTCATTCGCTTCCACGCTCCAGTGTGCAAAAGCGCGGCGCGGAAGATCGATAGCCACGCGCCGGGACTCGGAGGGATTGAGATGTACCTTGGCAAAGCCCTTGAGCTCGCGAACCGGCCATTCCGCGGAACAGGCAGGCTGCCCGATATAGACTTGGATGACCTCCGCTCCCGCACGCCTGCCGATGTTGGTCACCCTCAACGAAACGGATACGCCGGAAGCGAACTTCTCAAGCTTCAAGCCGGCCAACTCGAATCTCGTATAACTCAAACCGTGTCCAAAGGGAAAAAGCGGTTCGATATGCTTCGCATCGAACCATCGGTACCCAACAAGGATTCCTTCACTATAGAGGCAGACATCGGCGGCGTAGTCATTCAATGCGTGGGCCGGAGAGTCCCCTAGCGCCTTCGGAAATGTCATCGGCAGCTTGCCGGACGGATTAACCTCGCCGAGCAAAACGTCCGCGATGGCGTGGCCGCCTTCCATCCCGGCATACCACATCTGCACAATGGCGGGGACTTGATCGACCCAGGGCATCTCGACGGGAGAGCCGCTGACCAGAATCACTGCCGTTTTCGAATTCAGCCCGGCGATCTTCGCAATGAGTTCGTTCTGACCCTCGTGCAGGGCCATGTCCTTCCTGTCCGTTCCCTCCAGATCATACTGATGGCTAAGCCCTCCAAAGAAGAGCACGGCGTCAGCTGTTCTCACGGCCGCGAAAAGTTCCTCACTGCTCTGCTCAGTATTGCGCGCCCAGGGCGGAATCCAACCAAGCTTGACGCGCAGGTCCGGCCGTGACGGCCAAAGCTCAACACGCAGGTGGTAAGAAGCACCGGCTTCGAGATCCAGCGACTTGCCAGTCGTCTCCGCGCCGCCCTCAAAGCGATGGAGGACAACGATGCCATCAATGACAAGACACGCCTGGTGCGTGCCGAGGAGCACGAATTCGTAGGAACCCGTCTCCGGAGGGGTGAGCACAGTTTCCCATGTTGCGGAAAAGCGGCCCGGTTCGCTGCCGGGGAACGGCGCAGTGTCCTTCCATTCGAAATCAACGGCCACCTCCGCGCCGCGGATGACCTCACCCGTGAAATACCGCTTCTGCCAGTAAGACGCTTTCCAACCGTGCGTTCCGGAACCTTCGTCTGCTACGCTCAAGTATTGCGGGTCGATAGTCTCAAAGTCACCGCTCGGCGCGGGATAGCCCTGAAGGAAATGTACCTCGACGGAGTCGCCAAGCCTGTTGCGAAGGCCCTCCAACGGGGTGACCTCATAGAGTGCTTTTACGCCGGAGCTATGGCCGCCCGGTGCGTGGCGGGTGATCGCGTTGTCGCCGATCACGACGAGTCGCTTGAGTTTTCTGGCATCAAGCGGAAGGACGTCGCCGTCATTTTTCAGGAGCACAACGGCTTCCCGAGCGATTTCCAAGGCAGCCTGATGATGTCCGGCCGTGTTACGCTCGCCGGGAGAGCGATTGGGTTCGAATACGCCGGCGCGAAACATCGCCCGCAGGTTGCGGCGTACTTTGTCGTTGAGCAGCTGCTGGTCCAGTTCCCCCCGCTCCACGGCCTCACGGAAAGGTCGCCCGAGAAAAAATTCGTCATAGACATCCGAAGTGCCCATCTCCAGGTCGCAGCCGAATCTCGCGGCCTCGAAGGTGTTCTTTACACCCGCCCAGTCAGAGATGTAACAGCCGTCGTATCCCCACTCGCCCTTGAGAATGCGATTGACGAGGTGCTCGTTGTGGCAGCAGTGCTGCCCTCGGAACTTGTTGTAGGCACCCATGACGGTGATGCACCCTCCCTCTGTAACCGCGGCTTCGAAGCCCGGAAGGTAGATTTCACGTAGTGTGCGTTCGTCCATCTGCGCGTCCACGGCGTTCCGATTAAGCTCCTGGTTGTTGGCGGCGAAGTGTTTCACGCAAGCCGCGACCTGCTGGCTTTGAATGCCCTGTATCACTGGCACTACCAACTTAGCAATCAGACACGGATCTTCGCCGAAGTATTCGAAATTGCGTCCGCACAAGGGCGTGCGGGCAATGTTGATTCCCGGACCCAGAATGATGTCCTTGCCCCGATGCCGCGCCTCAGCGCCAAGCACCGTTCCAAACCGGCGAGCCGTTTCCGCATTCCACGTCGCCGCCAAGGCCGTCCCCGTAGGCAGATAGGTGGAGCGGTCTTCCTCTGTATCGACCGGATCCCAACTGTCGCGGCAGATCTCATGACGCACCCCATGCGGGCCGTCCGACATCGAGAATTCGGGAATCCCAAGTCGCGGAATCGCGCCAACGGCAAACTTCGATCCGGCGTGGCAAAGGCTGACTTTCTCCTCCAGCGTCATTTGCTCCATCAAGTCGTCGATGCGTTGTTCGATGGAATCCGCTGTGGACCGTACTTCAAGAAGGGCTGAGGACATGTGCTTGCTTTGGAGGATGGGATAACATTCGAAAACGATGCTTCCTCCAAACCTTTTTCATGGGAATAGCAGAATCCTGAAGTGCGAATGAGTTTGGGACTTCGCCATCCTACCGACTTCTACTGGACCGCTATGAAACCAGGCAACGACCCAATCCAACGCCTTTAGATGGCTGTCGCGGAACAGCTTCGATGACCTCCACGCGGCGCCCTGCCTCGTAGAGTTGACAATCTTGCCCTTCGGCCAATATTTCATCCTTATGCGATTCGTAAGCGCACCAATATGCATGAGGTTTTTGGCCATAGCGCTCCTGTGTTTTGTTGGACAGCGTTTCGCGATGGAATTCGAACCTTTCGGGTTGATCCACTTGAATTCTCATTTCGGCGGATATACGAACACTTCGAATGCGCCCGATGAGAAGCAGCCCGAATACATGGATCACCACCCTCTGTCGGAGATGATTCTCTCCGGAATAGGCACTACGAGCAGCCCGATCGCTATCACTTCCTCGCTTTGGGTTTTGGATGAACTGTATTGCGAAGGTCCTGTCTTCGCTATAGATCATCCGCCACAATTGTCCTGATCCTTCGCGGCACATTGTGCCCGCGTCACGCTATTAGCAGGCACTCCGGCCCGTAGCTTCAAGCGCAAGGAGATCCCGAAGTCTTTTAGAATTTCCCGCGTTCGAGCGAGCGTTGAACATCAGTTAGAGCTCGCAAGATTCTTTATTCTCTTGGCGGTGTTGTCAGTCTTCGTCGCGCCTCGGCCGCTTTGGGCTCGCCGGAGCATACATTTGCAATATTGGAAGCCCGGCGACCTCAGCGTAGATGGGAAAACCGGTGAAAACGTCAATTCAAGAAAGTCTAAGCTCGCATCGCATAGCTCAGCCAAGTGCAGCCGATGTCCGTTTGTGCACTGCGGTCGTCATCTTCGCCAACGTCAGATGATGTGTGCTTATCATCGAATCACATGAACTCTTACCAATGATCGACCCTGCCTGGCTCTGGGGAGGCTTCACCCTTTTCATTTTGGCGATGCTCGCGCTGGACCTCGGCGTCTTCCAGCGCCGGCCGCATGCCATCACGACACGCGAGGCGATTGGCTGGTTCGGCTTTTGGGTCGGCCTGGCGATGCTTTTCAACGTTGGTGTGGTCCTCCTCCATCCGCGCGGCAGCGAAGCGGGTCTGGAATTCTTCACCGGCTTTCTCGTCGAGAAGGCACTTAGCATCGACAACATCTTCGTATTCATTCTCATTTTTGGCTACTTTCATGTCCCGGAGACGTATCAGCATAAGGTGCTCTTCTGGGGCATCATTGGCGCCATCGTCCTGCGCGCGGGCTTTATCGTCGGCGGCCTTGCGCTGATGGAGCGCTTCCACTGGACCATCTACGTCTTCGGTCTGTTCTTGCTCGGAACTGGCATCGTGATGATGCGCAAAAAGGAATCGAAGTATGACCCGGAGAAAAACCTAATCATTCGCAATTTCCGCCGCTTCTTTCCCGTAACCGATCGCTACGAGGGGAACCGCTTTTTCGCTCGCAAAGATGGCCGACTCTGGGCCACCCCGCTCTTCATTGTGCTCCTTGCGGTCGAATCCTCAGATATCATTTTCGCGGTCGATTCCATCCCCGCGATATTTGCCATCACCTCCGATGCGTTCATCGTCTATACTTCGAACATCTTCGCGATGCTCGGCCTGCGAGCACTCTATTTCGCGGTCTCGGGCTTCATGCAGATGTTCCATTTCCTGCACTACGGCTTCGCGTCGATAATCATCATTCTCGGCGGGAAGATGCTGCTCAGCGATGTCTTCAAGGTGCCGATCGCGTTCTCCCTGGCGCTCATCATTTTCATCCTGCTCATCTGCGTGATCATTTCGCTGTTGCGACCGCGCAAGGCAGACCTGAAAATGATGTTTGAGCGCACCGAACGGCTCGGCCTCATCCCGTTCCGTCGACTTTTGCTCATCGAGAATATCATCGACCTCGGCGACCTGCGGGTGTGCGATGCCATGCGCAGGCGCAGCGGTGTACGCGTCCTACGACTCGACCGGCCCTGGCAAGAGAATCTCAAGCTGATCAGCGACACGCACTTTTCCCGATACCCGCTTGTCGAGCACGATGTCGACAGGCCTGTGGGCGTCATTCATGTGAAGAACCTGCCTTTCGCGGAACCGGCAGAAAAGATGACGGCCGAGCGGCTCAAAGCCCTCGCACGGCCGTGCCTGGAGATGCGCGAAGACTTTCCCCTCGAGGATGGACTAGCGCGTTTCCAGCGCCGCTACGAGCATCTGGCTGTGGTCGTCAATGAGCGCGGCCAATGGACCGGCATCATCAGCATCGAGGATGTGCTTGAAGAGATCGTCGGAAAGATCGGCGACGAATTTGACGCCGAGCGCGCCGAGCGACCCGTCTCGCTCGCCGACGCACTCAGTCCTGTGAATGTCATCCTCGACTTGCAGGCAGGTTCGATGCGCGAGGCCATCGAAAAGATCGTTACAAAGATCGCGCCCGGCGAGCTGCCGGTCAACGCTGCAACGATCATTCGCGCTGTGCAAGCGCGCGAAGAAACCATGCCCACCTATCTCGGTAGGGGACTTGCCGTACCCCATGGACGACTCGATGGCATCGATAAGCCGGTGCTCGCTTTTGCCCGGTGCGCCGAGGGTGTGCCACAAGAGGCCACCAACGAACGCGCCGAATTGCTTTTTCTGCTCCTGACGCCGACCGGCCTCGCGCGCATCCAACCGCGACTCCTCGCCGACATCGCCGGTCTAATCGAGAGCGATTACGTTACCGAGCGCCTGCGCAAAGCCACGACGCCGGAGGAAGTGATCGAAGCGATCCGCGCCGGCCAACAAGTGGCACTCGACTGAGCGGCGTGCGGGAGAGCGTGGCACTTTCGACGCCCGGACCCAATCTCCAACGCCACATTACGAGCGGCCTCACACGCCCTGTGCGATCGAATCACAAGAGGGCTTTCCTTCTCATTTCCAGTCCGGTCCTGATCGGGATCTGTTACACGCGGCGTCTCCGGCCGACACCCGTCTTGCCGGACTTTCCGGCTTACTTGTCGTTCTCCAGCAACTCCACGATCACTTTCAAATCTCTTAGCGTGTCGATGTAGGCGTACCGCCCGCCCGTGTACTCGCCCTTTTGCAGGAGCGGCATCTTTTCGCGTTCGAGTACCGCTATTTTCTCCTTCATTCCCTCGATCACAAACGCAATGTGATGTGGGCCTTCTCCGTTCTGGTCGAGTGATTCTCGCCATGTGCTCGGGTTGTGGTCTGGCTCGATCAATTCCAACTGAATCGACCCCATATCAAAGAACGCCAGCTTCGCTCTTGCTTCGGAACGCGTCCCTCTGTGCTCGGTCTGCGCTTTGTCGACCGTGTCGGTGATGGACCATTGAGGCTTATCGACGCCGAAGAAGTCGGCAAACGCTTGAGACGTCTTTTCAATGTCGTGAACGAGAATGCCGATTTGCGTGACCCATTTTGTGCCCAGAATGTTGTTTTGCATTTGGATGCTCCGAGGCTAGTGATGAAATTTCTTAGTAGATAACCAACCGTTTGCGAATCTTATCACGAATCGAGATTGCCGCGACGCGCAGCGCTTCGAGTTTCAGGTCCGCTTTCGAATGATGGCGATATATGATTACGAACTCTGCGTCGGTACACCCAGGGCTGCGGCAAAAAGCGATTACCAGTCGTCGCGGCTTCCAGTAATCGTTGATAAGCTGTTGTTTCACGATCTGAGAACAGGCTGGTGTTTCCGTTCGACGGGCTCAAGGGTGTCCAATTTCTTCGAAAGTGGAAGCTTCAAAGTCGAGCGGGGCGACACCCGCATCATTGCCACCACAAATCAGGCTGAACCTTCAGAACACCTTTAAGCGCGCCGCATCCTACGAATACGTCGTGCCCCCTAGAGGCATCGCTTCCCAACCTTACCAAACTGTAATGCTCGGGAAAGCTACTGGACAGGCGAGCCTGACATCTTCGTGACCAAGACAAGAAAGCATATATTCATGAACTCATCCGCTGCTCGTTCCTTTAACCGAAGAAAAGCCGTCTGGTCCGTCCTTGTGATGGCTGGCGCCCTAGCCGGCCTCCAGGCCGCCGCTCAAGACTCCAATTCCGCGATCATGCTGAAGCGGGACACGCAACCCGTGGCCCGCGGCCAACTGGAAAGCGCTTCGTTTTCTGATGTCGTGAAGCGCGTCTCGCCCAGCGTCGTAAAGATCACTACCCAAGTCTCAGCTCGAAAGGTCGCATTGGCTCCCAACGGATTCCCGGGCTTCGGCGGAGAGCGCGGCGCCCCCGAAATGCGCCCGACACCTCGAGGCGGACTCGGCTCCGGCGTGATCATTAGCCAGAACGGCTACATCGCAACCAACAACCACGTTGTCGACGGCGCCGACTCCGTCATCGTGACGCTGACTGATGGCCGCGAGTTTACCGCCAAGGTCATCGGTCGTGACGAACAGACCGACATCGCCGTAATCAAGGTCGAAGCGGACAACCTCCCTGCCGTTACCTTCGCGGACACGTCAACGATCGAGGTGGGCGACCGCGTGCTTGCCATCGGCAATCCCTTTGGTATCGGCGAGACGGTCACGAGCGGGATCGTGAGTGCTAAGGGCCGTCACGTCGGGATCCTCGCCGATGTCCAGGGTTATGAAGCCTTTATTCAGACCGATGCCGCGATCAACCCCGGGAACTCCGGGGGCGCGCTCGTCGATGTCGACGGTCGCCTCGTCGGCATAAGTACTGCGATTCTCAGTCGGAGCGGCGGCTTCCAGGGCGTGGGACTTGCCGTACCCGCCAACATGGTGGCGCAAGTCGCTGACAGCCTCGTGAAAACCGGCAAGGTTGTTCGCGGATATCTTGGCGCCGGCATCCAAAACATTACACCGGCGCTTACCGAGTCTTTCTCTTTGAAGAGCAACAAAGGAGCTCTGGTCTCGGAAGTCGTGCCTGAGTCCCCAGCCGCCGCAGCTGGCCTCAGAGAAGGCGACGTTATCGTTGCCGTCAACGGTCAGCCCGTGACGAATGCCAACGAGCTCAAGTTGCAGGTGAGTTCCCTGTCGCCAGGCACAAACCTCAAGCTCGACGTCCTTCGCGACGGCGAGACGAAGGAGTTCAGCGCCATCGCCGGCGAGCGTCCTGGAGGGCGCATTGCTGGAGAGTCAACCGAATCGCTCTCCCGACGCGACGAAGGCGCGCTCAGGGGCGTCGCTGTCGACGACATTGATCCCGAAGTGCGCCGGCAGTTAAACATTCCATCGCAAGTTAAAGGCGCACTGATTACAGAAGTTGCACCGGATTCTCCCGCAGCTCGCGCTGGCATCAGCAGGGGTGATGTGATTCTGGAAATCAACAAACGGCCAGTGGATTCGGCGGAGGGCGCTGTTCAGCTCTGCGCCAAGGCCGACAGCAAGAAATCCTTGGTGAAGCTTTGGTCCCGCGGGAGCAAGGTTTTTGTCGTCGTTGACGAGACGGGTTCTGACAAAGCGGCTTCGTAGTCAATCAAGCGGATTCCGTCCGACCTTGACGAGACAGTCTCAGCGCTTGTCAGCTTCCGTCCCAATGAGAAAGGGGGATGCTTTCTGCAATCGCGCCGGGCCGTCACCTGACGACGCCCGCCACGGCAAATTGGCAATTCGCGCGAAGCGTGATTCATTGGTTTCTGTCCCGTTTCCAAGTGATGGCTAGCTTATCAATCCTTCAGCATGCGCGTCCTCGTCGTCGAAGATGATGCCAAGATCGCCTCGTTCGTGGTCCGAGGCCTCAAACAGGCCGGCTACGCGGTTGATCCCGCGTCCGATGGCGAAGCTGGGCTAGCCCTGGCCGAGTCGACGGATTACGACGCCGCGATCGTCGACGTGATGCTGCCGAAGCTCGACGGGATCAGCCTCGTCAGGCGCCTCCGGCTCGCGCGCCGGTTAACTCCGATCCTCTTCCTGAGCGCAAAAAGTTCGGTCGACGACCGCGTGCGCGGACTCCAAAGCGGCGGCGACGACTATCTGACGAAGCCATTCGCCTTTTCCGAACTGATCGCGCGCGTGCAGGCGCTCATTCGCCGTGCTACTTCTTCGCCCGAGGCGACGAAACTCGTCGCCGGCGACGTGACGCTCGATCTCGTCACGCGGGAAGTCACCTGCGACGGACGACCCGTCGACCTTCAGCCGCGGGAGTTTTCGTTGCTCGGGTTTTTACTCCGCCATGCCGGTCGTCCTGTGAGCAAGACGATGATCCTCGAGCATGTATGGGACTACAGTTTCGACCCACAGACCAACGTAGTGGACGTTGTTATGTCGCGTCTTCGCGCCAAAATCGATGCAGACCACGAACGTATCGAGACCATCCGGAGCGTTGGCTATGTTTTCCGTCCGCATGCTTGAAAGGCTTCGCCAGTCTCTCGCGCTCTGGCTGGCTGTTCAATACGCACTGGTCTTCGCCGTGAGCGCTACGATCTTGTTTGGCGTGCTCTACTGGGTACTCGCCCGTGCGCTCGAGGAGCGCGACCAGGCGGTCGTCGAGCAGCGTGCGGCAGTGCTTGCACGCGCTTACGCTGACGCCCAACTTGGCGCTGTTGTCGAGCGACTCAACGGCGGCGCAGCGCAGGATGGAGACGCGTGGTTCGTGCGTGTGATCGATCCGCGGGACGGACCCATCTGGGTCAAAGCACCCCCTGACTGGGTGCAAACCGTCGTGCAGCGCATTCCCATTCCGGAATGGGGCGTGACCGCGGAGCGCGCGATCCCCACCGTGCGTCTCCCGCAAGATGCAATGCGGGATTACGCCATCGCCTCACGCACCCTCTTCGACGGACGCCTGATCCAGGTTGGCCGCAGCGCGGACAGCCGCGCCGTGCTGCTCGCGCCGCTGCGGCGTGCCTTTGGCGCAGTAGGTGCCGTCGCGCTTTTTCTTTCTGTGGCGGTCGGCACGCTGCTCGCGTGGCGCGCAACCCGCCCGCTGCGCGAAGTTTCCGACACAGCACGCCGGATCCTTGAAACCGGTGACTTCGCAGCGCGAGTTCGTGCGCCCCATGGCAGCGGCGAGTTGGCCGTCCTCGTCCGTCAGCTCAATACCCTTCTTAGTAAGAACGCGACGCACTTGCGGGTTCTGCGCGAGACGCTCGACAACCTCGCCCACGACCTTCGCACGCCCCTCGCCCGACTCCGTGGCACTGCTGAGCTCGCGCTCCAGAATGCTCAAGATCCCGCGGAGGCGCGCGGGGCGCTCGCGGACTGTGTGAATGAATGCGATCGCGTCCTCCACCTGCTCGAGGCTCTGCTCGACATATCCGCCGCCGAGGCTGGTGCCTTGAAGCTAAACCGCGATCTCCTGGATGTTCGCACTCTCACGGAGCGTGCCGCCGATCTGTACCGCGAAGTCGCCGAAGAGAAAGAAATTATCCTAACGCTTGATCAGCCTGCGCCAGCGGAGATCGATGGCGATCCGATCCGCCTCAGCCAGGCCGTCAACAACCTCCTCGACAATGCTCTGAAGTATACGCCTGCCGGCGGTCGGGTGGCGCTGGCCACACGAGTCGAAACCGACGATGTCGTGATCAGCGTCACCGACAATGGCCCGGGTGTTCCATCGAGCGAGCGTGAGGCTATCTTCCGTCGCCTGTATCGTGGCGATGCCAGTCGCTCAAGGCGCGGATTCGGGTTGGGGCTGAGCCTTGTGAAAGCGATCGCTGAAGCGCATCGCGGTACCGTCACAGCGGACGACGCGCCAGGCGGCGGCACCCGATTTACAATGAGGCTGCGGCGGTGATTGAACCCTTGGAGTTCGAGAGAATACCAAGCCACATTCCAAATGGGCGAGCTGCAAAGACCTGGCTGCCAGATCGAAGTC
>DATDAX010000288.1:0-8295 GCA_036525175.1 Terrimicrobiaceae bacterium
ATCGTCGGCCATAGCAGAGCTTATTCCGGAATCTTTTATTGTGCTCCTTCGCGCTCCGCCATTGCAAGTTGCCCGCGCAGCAAATCATGGAGCGTCACGACCGCCAAGGGTGTACCGCCTTCTCGATCGGTGATCACCACCATCCCTTCCTCGGATTCGATCAGAAGACCCTGAACCTCGCGAACGAGCTGTCCGGGACGCACAGCAATCGCGCGACACAGCATGGGAGGTCGCCCCTCCTCCAGCGCAGCCTCGATCTCTGAGCGGTTGAGAATTCCCATCAAGCCGCTTGTGCCTGTGACCGGGAAGCGACGATACGAATTCCCGATCGCCTCGCGAAGCGTCTGCGGTTCCAAATCGGTGACGATCACCGGATCAAAATTCGCAATCGCCGAAATGGGGAGGTTCTGCCAGGCGCGGATATCGCGCGGTGGCACCACCTGCTCCATGCGATGGCCGTCCTGAAGCAACGCAGCTTCATAGAAGTTCGCATGGACCACCCTGCGGGCGACTAACTGGCTGAGCAGACCGGCCAGCATCAGGCCCGGGACCAGCGAAAACTGATGCGTCATCTCGAAGATGATGAGGATCGCGGTCACCGGAGCCTGGACTACCGCGCCGAGACAAGCGCTCATTCCTCCGACTGCCAAAAGAACACGATCGGATGCGCTAAGCTCCAGGGCATGCCCGAACCAATCCGTGAGCACCGTGCCACACATCGCGCCAAAGAAAAGGCAGGGCGAGAAAATCCCGCCACACCCGCCCGAACTGTAGCATGCGATGGTGGCCAGCCATTTTGCCACTAGGAGAAGGCCGGCAACCTGCCAGACGAGTCCGTTATTCAAGGCATGCGACAAATCCGTGTAGCCTATGCCGAACACTCCGAGTTTGCCTGTAAGGCCGAAAACCGTCATGCCAAGAACCCACGTTACCAGCGCCCCAAGGACTGGATGCAGGCTGGCAGGTCCGAAACTTGCCTTCCTAAGGCGCGCACGCAGAGCCAGCGTCACTTGTTGAAATCCCACACCGATCAAGGCCGCCAACGTGGCGACAACTGGCATTAGCAGGTATGCTCGCCAGCTTGGCTCGTCGATGCGGGGCAGCTGAAAGGCTGGATCTGGGCCGATGATGGCGTGCACCGTAAACGCTCCGATAACGGCTGCCACGAGCACAGGTCCAAGAAACCTGCTGTTCAGATCCTCGAGGATCTCCTCAAGGACGAAGGCCACGCCTGCGAGCGGAGCGTTGAATGCAGCCGCCAAGGCAGCGGCCGATCCCGCAGCGACCGCAGCCCGCTTCCCCTGCTTGGAAACCCCCAGCAATCCGGCGACAGTCGAACCCAGATTTCCACCGATCTGCACGCTGGGTCCCTCACGGCCCAAACTTAGCCCGCCGCCGATACCAACCACGCCCGCGACAAACTTCACCAGAGCGATGTGCGGGGGCGAATCCCCGAAATCCTTCCAGAAGGCCAGTTTCAATTGCGGAATACCGCTGCCAGCAGCTTCCGGACAAAGCTTGTTCAAAAGAAAACCAGTCAACAGGGCAGCCCCGCAAATAATCCCCAGCGATCCAATCGCAAACGCCCCGAGCGATGACCAATGCGCCTCGTTATAGATGAGGCTCCCCAGCGCATCGATGCCTGCTTGAAAGGCAACGGCTGCCAAGCCGGCTGCCAGACCCACAACACACGTCTCAATCAGCGTGCGACCCCGGCGAGGCAATCTGCCCATCAGGCTGACAACCTTTCCCCACATCGCTGGGATTGTGGACCGCGTGGCCACGCAGAACAATGGATAAAATAAATCCGAAACGCCCCAGCGACCGTCCGGATTCACTCCGTCCAGCCGTGGCGCACTTACGCCAATGCCTTTGAGGCCTTGCTGTGTCTTTACGCGATTCCGCGCATGCCGGGAGGATTCCCGATTCCGGTGGCATACCGTCCCCGCCTCTCCCCAACGAGAACGCGGAAGACCAAATAGTGAGTCACCAGCAAACTCGGAACCCAAAAGGCCGGAATCCAATACGCCGCTCCCATGTAAACGGGCGCGTGATAGATGTTGGCAAGCACGATGGCCGTGATCAAATCCAGTGCGCCGAATACGTTGAATACCCAGAGCAAACCCCGCGCCGCACGAAAATCCCGAAGCGTCACCGGGATTGCCGCAAAGGCCAGGACCGCCGCAATCAAATCGCCAATGGCCGCAGGCCATGCAAATTGCGGAGGCATCCCCGGAAGCACCGCCCCGCCCGCCAGAAACATGAGACCAAGATGCCGCTGAGAATGAAGCAGGAGAATGGGAACCAGAACAGCCTCCGGCTTCCGTTCATCGATCCTTGGAAGCACATACAACTTCGCCACAGCCGCAAACACCAGCGTGCCAAACACAAGATTCAAAGTCAGCGCCTGATCTCCGATAGCTTGCACAAGGCAACAGATACATTATTACTTGCATAATGCAAGTCATTTTGGAGGGGATCCATTTTTGTCGAGCCCGTCGAGGGTCTGACGATATGCTTTGATGATTGTCGCTTTAGAGGTTCATTTGGCTCGTGAGATTTCGCTCTCGAGTTTCTTTTTGATGCGCGAAGCCGAGGCCGCCGGGATTCGGGGTTCCGGAGAGTCGGCATTACGGCCATTGGCATGTCGCACCCACTTGCGCAAGAGACGAAGCTGGCGAGCGTAGTTCCTGCAATAGCTGCAAAGCAGGTTGTGCAAGGACAGCTTGAGGCGTTCGCTAAGCGTCAACGGCCGGTCCATTGCATAAGTGGCGAGCCGTGTTGCTTCGCGACATGTCAGACCCTGCAAGACCCAAAGCCTTTCAAGAGCACGTCGCAGCATCTCCGTCACCTCGACCTTCCGGAGAATCGGCTTGCAAGCTCGTCTCGGCTGGGAACTCTGAGCGAGTTCTTCAGCAGAAGGTTCGCCCGGGACGTCTGACGACGATTCATCCACTCTATAGTCGTCTCACTCGATGGAACCTTACAAACGCCAGGCAAGGACCTCTAGGTGGACGATGAATTGAAAGATGTTTCCTTGAAAGAACGGCGGCTTCAGTTTTTGCCATTCCTGGAGCCTGGGCAGTCAGCTGCCGGCAAACCATCGGCGTCGCCCCGAAACCGAGAAAACGAAGATCTACTCGTAGAAGTTCCGGTCCCAGCGGTGGGCTTTCAACTTTCTGACCATTTCGTCCGGAAGGCCTTTCTCATCGCTGACCTGGCAGTTTCGCTCGACATTGCGCACCGAACGCATTCCAGGAATGACAGTCGATACGGCAGGGTGACTCAAGACGTAACGCAGCGCCGTTTCAGGCAGCTGATCCAAGGAAATCCCAAGATCGGAGACAATGCGCTTTACGCGTTCGTAGACCTGCTCTTTCCGATCGCCTCGGAAGTATTTGGCACGGAAGTCATCCTCCGCGAATGTCGTGTCTGGCGTGATCTTCCCGGTCAGGCCTCCCTCATCGAGCGCCACACGGACAATGACCCCGACGTTCTTTCGCTCGCACGCGGGGAACAATCTCTCCTCGGGGCTTTGCTCGAAGATGTTGTAGATGACTTGAACCGTGTCCACGACCCCCGTCTCAATCAAACCGATGGCGTTCTCCGGCTGATAATCGTTTATCGAGACGCCGAAATATCTGAGTTTGCCCTGTTGCTTCAGCTTTTGGATCGCGTCAAGCCAGTCGCCCTGGCCGACCCATTCGTCCGACCAAACGTGGAACTGCTGCACGTCGATGGTGTCCAGTCCAAGATTGCGCAGGCTTTCCTCGGTGCATCCAATAACATGATCGGCGGGGAAGGCTTCTGCAACCGGCGTTGCGGGACGCGCCGGCCAAACGGCGTTCCTGGGTGGTATCTTTGTCGCCACGTAGATCGTCTCGGATCTCTCCCTTACCGCCCGTCCGACGAGTTGCTCGCTGTGACCGTCACCATAGACCAAAGCGGTGTCGATAAAATTCAATCCCAGATCGATCGACCGATGCAGCGCACTTAGGGACTCATCGTCGGAAGCGCCAATCCAGCCGCTCTTGCCGATTCCCCAAGCGCCATAGCCAACCTCTGATACTTTAAGTCCCGTCTTGCCGAGTATTCTGTATTTCATGGATCGATCTTTCCATATCCCTCCACACCGATCCAGAATTCTCCGAACGACCTGGGTTTCAGGATCGTTCTCCGCGAAGGCGCTTGCCAAACGCTTCGTTGACCATCTTAACGATCGACTTGCTGAAGCGCCCTATTAAGACGCTCGCGAGCAGCGGAAGAAAGATTCGCTTGGCCCTTCTCACACCCCTTTTCAGGAAATTCCGAGCTGAACTTCCTCAAAGACTCAAGATGTTTGCCGTATCGCCTGCACCAAATGCAGATACTGAAGTGAAGGCGAACCAGCAGGCGCGTGCGCAATGGCAAGGGGCGCTCCATGGATTCCGAGAGCAACCGAGTGACGTCGTGGCAGTGCGGCGTGAGATTCGCCACGATCCCAATAAGCTTCCTCTTGACCCAGTTGGTCGGCTCAATCATCGATCACCCAGATCATCAATCGACTCTGCCCGCTTCAGAAGCAACTGCCAAGTTGCGCACCGTCAGGACATCGGACGCGGCCATTCGCCAAAGGCAACCTCCAGGAACCGGGCCGTCGCCAATACCGTATCCTCCCGCCACGGACGACCGGTAAGTTGAACGCCAACAGGCAATCCCTCACTGGTTGTGCCCGCGCGAATGACGATCCCAGGCCAACCGGTGAGATTGTGCGTCATTGTGTAGCTGAAACCGGCAAAGTGATCGTCGTCAAACGTCCTCCCGTGCGGCAGAGCTGCGAAGGGACAAACCGGGGAAATCAGGATATCGAAGCGCCGCATGAACTCCAGCATTGCACTGCGGTATCGGTCCCACCGTATCTGCAACCGCTCAAAGCTCGACTTCGGTCGTATGTTGCAGATCTCCATGACAGTTTGCATGAAAGGATGCAACTCGGACGTTTCGCTCGACTTAAGGACTTGCGCAAAGCACAAGCCGCCATCGGCCGTCCACAAGTCGAGAGTCAATTCGAGGGAATCAACTACGGCAGGAGGACGCGTCTCTTCCACACTCAGGCCAAATTCAGCGAACGTCTTGGCTACGCGCTCGACCGCCGCGGCTATCTCGGACGCCGGCGACATAATGCCATTGTCCGTAAAGAAGGCCGCGCGCAGGCCTTTTACATCGACCGAATCGGACCGGCCAAGAGGCAGCGGTATCGTTTGGGGTTCGCGATGATCGGCCGCAGATATCACTCGTAATACCAGTTCGACATCTTCAACTTTTCTGGCGATGGGCCCGAGCACGGTCATGTCATCGACAAATCCTCCACGAGGCAGGATATGACCGTCCTTCGGTACACGACCCGCTGTCGGCATCAATCCTACCGTGCCGCAAAAATGCGATGGCACGCGGATGCTTCCCCCCGTGTCACTGCCGATGTCTAGCGGGGAACCGCATGCGGCGACGATCGCAGCCGCGCCTCCGCTGCTGCCGCCGGAAGTCAGGGAAGGATCGTACGGGTTGTTAGTGCGTCCATATATGAGGTTGTCGGTCTCGTACGCCATCGTGAGTTCCGGAGTATTCGTCTTTCCGAGCAGAATTGCGCCCGCCCTGCGAAGGCGCGCGACGACCGCGGCGTCATCCTGAGGCGCAAACTGCGCTCGGCCCTTCGTCCCGCCCGTGCTGACGATGCCGGCTGTATCCAGGTTATCCTTGATCGTCATGGGCACACCGTGAAGCGGTCCGAATATCTCTCCGCGCGCGAGCGCGTCGTCCGCTTTGCGCGCCCCGGCAATCGCAGCGTCCGACGTCAGATTGACAACCGCATTCAGTCGCGGATTTACAGCCTCGATGCGGCTCAGATGCGAGTCCACAACGTCCAGCACGGAAAACTCCTTGTTCCGTATCGCCCGAGCGAGGCCCGTAGCCGAATACGTCGTCAGATCGACCATTGTCTGTTCAGCCAGGCGGATGCCTCGGCCGCTACGGGCCACTTTCCAACCGCCGCTTTATGCGATCTTTTGCGTCTGGAGACATCGCAAACGCATCGACATTGGATATCTCTTCCGGAAACCGTCGGCTGAACCTCCGGAGACAATTCAACTGCTCCGCATAGCGCTGGCACCAGCGGCAGATCAAATAATGGAGATTGAGAAACAAACGCGTCTTCAGCGAAAGCTTCCTGTCCATCCCACGCGACAGTATCCGCACAACATCCGGACATTTCGGGGTGTGCCGCCCGATGAACTTGACAACTTGCGTCTCCAACCAGCTTCGCCGCTTGAGCAGTGAAGGATTGCCGACCGGGGAGGGATTGTACGGCTCCGGCATCAGTGCCCTTTTGGCGGATTCATTTTGTCGAACCAGTTCATTTCGAGACATTCGCGCAGCGCCATGCGGGCGCGGTGCAGCATGACCCAGAGGTTGCTCTCCGAGATGCTGAGCATGGCGCAGATTTCCTTGCTCGGCACGTCATCCATCTCGCGAAGCATGAAAACATCCGCCACACGCTGAGGCAACTTTGAGAGGCAGTCGCGCATCGTCTGCCAGAATTCTCCCTTGTGCATCACTTCATCCGCCTCGGGTCGCCATTCATGCGGACCGAGGTCATGGTTCCAGAAGCCCTGCTCGACGAACTTATGCGAACACTCGTCCTTGAGAAATTCCATGTCGGTGAACGACGTCTCCCGGCCGAGCTTGCGATAATAATCGACGATCTTGTTCTTCAAGATCCCAACGAGCCAACTCCGCTCCGAAGACCTGCCGGCAAACCTGTCCTGCGACCTGACCGCGACGAGAAGTGTCTCCTGAACAAGATCCTCCGCCACTTCGGGTGTGCGCACACGGGCGAGCGCGTAACGATAAAGGCAGTCTCCATGGTCGTCCACCCACCGGTAAGGATCCACCTTGCCTGCGGAGACTTCCGCGGGAGCCGGTCTGCTTGCAGGTTCCATAATTTCCCTTGCCCTGAGTAGCCAAGCCTTGACGCTCTGAAAAGAAGATTTCAGAGACCAGCGATACTTGGCTTCCGTCAGGCGCTTGCTTGCGAACGTCGCAGTGACTTGATGGCACGTCCTTTTCGCAGCTTCGCAGGAAGTGCCTGAACATTGGCAAACGATCTGGCAAGCCATTGATGAAGCTGAGCCGGTTCCTCCACTATCCCGCACCGCCGCATCACATATTCTTTCATGAGGCGCCCCATGGGGGCAAATTCATTGCCGCCCGAGGCAAGAAACTCTGCGCGCTCGGCAGGCTGGAGCCGGATGATCCAGCGCTCCCCATGGAGACCGCCAGCCATGTTGCCGTTCACAAAAACGCATGCACAACCGAACATCGATTTGCGCTCAGCTTTCGGAATACGCGCGATCGCCTGATCAAAGGCCTCAACAAGTTTCGTGGGGCGATTTCCTCCACTCGCCGCCCACAGCCGTCACCTCGCAAACTGCCAAAGGCCGATCACGGCCCCCTGAGGATCGGCGATGATCGCAAATCTCCCCATCGGAATTGTGGTAATCTCTTTGTAGATCTGCGCGCCAAGCTCGACGGCCTGCGCCACGGACGACTCGAGGTTCTCAACCGTCACATAAGCCATCCACATCACAGGCATCGACTCCGCCTCGGGCGGCAACGCAAACATTCCGCCAACAGGCCGGCCGCCTACTTTAAACATGCTGTACGTCGAGCCTCCCATGTCCATCTCTTCGCGCGTCCAACCGAACAGTGCCGTGTAGAATTTAGCGCTAGCCGGCGCGTCGCGCGTCATGAGTTCGTTCCAGCTTACAATGCCGGGAGTTGTGTCCATTTCGTTTGATGATTGTTCGCTCATTGGGGTATCTGGTTTGTTGTTGAAAAGGTCTTGACGGGAGTTAGCTGCGTTATTTGCTGCGGCTTGTCTTTGCTTTCGGGGGGCCGGGGCGAGCGTCCTTGCTAATGCCGCGTTCGAGATAGTCTGCAAGCGCATCGAGGCTGCCTTCCCAAAAGCGCCGATATGCGGCAATCCACGAATCCGCATCTCTCATCGGCGCCGGTTCGAGCGTCAAAACGTGGTTGCGTCCCTTCCTTCGCCTTTGGAGAAGCCCTGCACGCTCGAGAACACGCAGGTGCTTCGTCACTGCGGGCCAGGAAATGCGCAATGGCCTTGCCAGTTCTCCCGGCGTAGCTTCGCCGCGGCTAAGGCGCTCGAGAATCACCCGACGCGTCGGATCAGAAAGCGCGGCAAAAGTCGTGCTCAAGTCGCGGGATCTTCTCTCAGTCGTCGTGGGCATAGGAATGTAG
>DATDAX010000289.1:0-12596 GCA_036525175.1 Terrimicrobiaceae bacterium
TCAGCCGCCTGGCGGGATAAGGCGGGGATCATTCACTTCATTCCTTCGGACGACGGTCTTGTCGAGCGGGCGCTTGTGGACAATTCCGGAGTTCAGGACGCGCATTCGGTGATCATGCAGACCGGTGCAAAGCCTGCCCGATATGCATGGATGATCTTGCGGGATGGCAGTTTTGACATTCCGGCCGATCTTCAAGAACTCGTCCGGCGTCTGCCAAGAAAGCTTCAGCCAGACTTCTTGTATGCGGTCACCGAGTTTCCGCTCACCCCCGGTGGGACGATCGATTCCGCGAAGCTTTACCAATCGCTTGGCCAGCGGCTAAAGGCGATACCTACGGATAGCGGTCAGAATGCCAACTTGGTCGTCTGGCAACCACTGCTTCTTCTTCACACCACTCCCGATGCGCCCACCCTGTTTCTTGTTCACGACTTTGAAGGCAGCCCGGCGAAGTACCGGGATCTCGTATCCTTGCTTTCGCCGGACTGGACACTCATTGGGACCACCGCGCGAGGGCTCAACGAGCCTGCCTCGTGTCACCAAACCATTGAAAGCGAGGCTGCTGAGCTGGTTAACGCTGTAAGAATGCAGGATCCCGACGGTCCGTATCACATCTTCGGCTATGGCTTTGGTGCTGTTCTCGCTTTCGAGATGGCTCATCAACTGCGCGCTGCGGGTTGTCGAGTTCGCTATCTTGCACTGACGGGATCTCTGGCGCCTTCTCTCAATGGAAAGTCCGACGATTGGATGCGCTCGTTTTCGCGGGCGTTTTCGCGCACGGGCAAGCGAGCAGCGGCTATTGCTGAACCTCCGTCGTCCTCGGTCGAACTCTCACACACCAACGCGTTGAGGGAGTTTCGCACGCGGCCGCTCGCGGGTCCTTGCTGCGTAATCATGGGCACCAGCGTGGCTCGCGATCATGAGGCAGCGTGGCTGGCTTGCGCACCCGATGCCACGATCAATCGGCTGAACTGCGATCCTGACCAAATGCTGAAGGAGCCCACTGTGAAGAGTCTTGCAGGCATCTTGCGCGAATACGCAAAGGCGTCGTTCAACTAATATGGCTCTCAAGGAAAACTTCGTTCTGTTGATCGAGATTCGGATGCGATCCGAATCTTCCCGGGCGCCATGGCCCGAAGCAACAGGACCCAAACTCTGTAGCGAGGGACCTTTATCCGTGGCTCAAGCGGATTGCGCTCGACCAAATGGAGTGTTTCATAAGCGAGGTAAAGCGGAAGCGCGCAGGCGACCCGTAAACGGTAGTTCCTTAGCGCACTGACGTATTGCCGGGCTCCCCGCAGGTGCGCACGAGCATCGGCCAGCACCGAATAAAATCGCGCTGCCGGCACATAGATTCGGCCCTTCGTTGCATCGGCCTGGCGATCCCGGAGGATGTTGACAAGCTGGAGCCCCTTGCCAAAGCGAATACCCAAATCGGTCATTTTTGCCGGATCAAGTGAAGCGAAGCCGGGAATTTTCTTCTCACAGAGCCGGGTCCAGAACTCTCCGACACATCCGGCGACCATGTATGCGTAGAGATCCAGTTCCTGCTCGTCGAGAGGGGTTGCGTCTGGACGTGAAAAGCGATTCTGGTCGAAACGCTGTCCCTGGCGAATCGTCGACCAGACATTCTCAATTTCCAAGCGATCCGGCGAGTTAGAAAGCCAGCCCGCGATCTCTTCCCGTCGCGCAAGCAAGTCTTCTTCACCTTCCGTCTCCGCTCCGTCTGCAAGGGTGTCCGAGAGCCGGGCGACCAGATAGGCGAGCGCGATCGATTCGCGCACCGGCGATGGCAGAAACCGCAGCGTCAAGTAAAAGGAACGTGATACGCGTTTGAGAAGTGGCCAGTCGATGGGAGAGGTCTCTAGCGTTGCGAAAGCCTGCTGAGTAGACACGTGTGACAATGCAGAGCCGTGCTATCGAATGCCTTCGACACCTACCCGTACGGTTTCGATACGCCACTCGGCGGACTCACCCAGGCCGAGCTCGGAGGCCGCTTCCAGGTAAGCAGTCATTGGTTTGACTGACGGCATCTTGGTTGCTTTCCTGGCATCCTCGATGAGGCGCAGCGCGATCGCATCGATTGCGACGGCGTCCTTGCTCGCAAAAAGAGCATAGTTATCGATCGAAAAATTGGGATCGGGAAACGGCCCGCCCGCATACTGCAGGACGAGCGCATCGAGAAGTGTCAGCACGACCTTCTCTCGAATAAGGGGGTCGGCATAGACTTCGGCAATATACGAGGCTCCTTCAGCTGAGGCCTTGGCGAAGCGACGCCAGTTGTCGATATTCGAAAGAGTCATATTGACGATTCCGCCATTGATGCCCGTAAGGTAACTGTCCGTAAGCGAGGGAACATTGATGACCTTTGTCACTTCCGTGCTGAGCACTTTCGCGAAGAAGCTCTGGCTGCTGAGCTGATCTCCGCTCGAAAGGAGGTCCACGAAGCGCGTGCCCTTGCGATCGCCAAATTTGCTATCACCCCAGATAAGCTTTCCAAGAACCGGTGCGCTCACTTGCGATTGCTGGTCATATCCGGTTTTGGGATCAATCCCTTGGAGAACGTAACGGCCGCCGTCCTTCTTATAGCCCGCGGCCAGGAGATCCTCGATGCTCTTATCCCAGACAATGATATTCCGGGGCGACACGCCCGCCTCGACCAGTCCGTCGACGATGGCGTCGATGACTTCCGGATTTGTTCCGCTCACCGAGCGCCCCGCCGCTGAGACCTTGATGCCCACTTTGTCCTCAGGCGACACCAACGATCTCCATGCATCGGAGACAGAATGCATTCCGGTGACCCTGCAAATGAGGCTCTCGACCATCCGTCGAATCACGCGCGGCTGGACGGATCGGCCTGGCCCGATTGCATTCGCGTCCATCGCGTAATAAACTCTCGTCGCCTCCTGCCCGATCGCAGGCGAGCCCAAAGCAAGCAGCAACGCGAAACCGAGAACCGCCCTCATCCTCTGAATCTTGTCAATTTGTCTCAAAACTCCAGCCGAATGATTTCGCATCTCTACGTTCACATTCCGTTCTGCCCGAAGGTGTGCCCATATTGCAGCTTTTACAAGGAGGCCAGTGACCGTAATAAGACCAGCAGTTTCCTCGATGCGGTCCTGGCCGAAGCGGAACGTCATGCTCCTCGATTAGCGCCGCAGACCATATTCTTTGGCGGAGGCACTCCAACCGCACTTTCGACGTCCCAGCTGAGCTATCTTATAGGTGGACTTCGCGATCGAATTGACTTGTCTGATCTCAAAGAGTTCACCGTGGAGATGAACCCGGCAACCGTGTCCACTGAGAAGGCAGGTATGCTTCGCGAGCTTGGCGTCAATCGAGTGAGCATGGGGGTGCAGAGCTGGGACGCCGGCTTGCTTGCAACACTCGGACGTGTTCACTCGTCCCGGCAGGCCAGGAGGAGCTATGAGATCCTTCGAGAGGCCGGCTTCGATAACGTTAACCTGGATCTCATTTTCGGTGTCCCTGGACAGAACCGCCAACAATGGCAAAATTGCCTCGAAGAGACGCTCGCGCTCGAGCCCAATCACGTCTCTGCTTACTGCCTGACATATGAGGAGGACACCGAGTATTTCATGCGAATGAGCCGCTCGGAATATCAGCCCGACCATGCGCTCGATGCGGATCTCTTCGAGATGACAATGGACACACTGGAACCGGCGGGCTTCTTTCAATACGAAATTTCCAACTATTCGCGACCGGGTCGGGAGTGTCGTCACAACCTTGCATACTGGCTCGGCGCGGACTTTTTGGGCCTGGGTCCAAGCGCGTTTTCCACCGTTGGCGGCGAGCGATGGAAGAACGTCAGCGATACGACCGCTTATGTGGCTGCGCTTGGGAGCGGCCAGGACCCCGCTGATTTTCGGGAGACACTTTCGGATCGCACGCGCCAGGCCGAATGCATTGCCTTTTCCCTGCGCACCAATCGCGGAGTCGATCCGAAGCTCATCGAGGACAACAAGGCTGAGGAGTTTGCCGCGATCGGTCTTCTTATCCTGAAGGACGGACGTTGGCAACTTACCCGCCAGGGGAGACTGCTGGCCGATTCTGTCGCCGAGGCCTTTATCTAGAGTCCAATGACAGATAAGAGTCGCCGCGTCATGCCGCTCTTTGCCTATGGAACACTGATGTTCCCCGCGATCATCAAATCGGTGATCGGACGTATTCCCCATTGCCGCCCCGCAGTGATCGAAGGTTACCGTCGGCTCGAAGTGGCTGGAGAGTCGTTCCCCGGACTCATCAAAGAGAACGACCACAAGGTCGGAGGACTGCTTTACCTTGAAATTAGCGAAGACGAATGGGAGCGCCTCACCGCGTTCGAGGACGACTTCTACGAACTTGTGGAAGTCACGGTGCTATGCTCAGGCGCAGACATGCTGGCACTCGCATATGTTGTGCCTCCCTCACGGAAGTCCGTCCTCTCCGAGAAAACCTGGAACCCGGAGTTCTTTCGCGCAAATCAGCTTCTTCATTTCTCCATCCGACAGCCAGCCGTAGATCGGCTAGAAGAAGAAGACCGCTGAAATACCATTGAAATCCTTTCAGCGAAAATCAAGGTTCGCGGGAGCCGCGTTCTGCAGTATACCGTGACGTCGCGCGAGGTACTCAAACCGACGGATGCCGATCTTTTCGTCGGGGCCGACGTCGTAACGAATGTGTTTGGTAAGGTACCGGTACGCAAATTCGGGATCCGACTCATTCGCGGCGATTTCGTGTCTGGCAGCAAGACCCTGTGCCTTAACGGCGCGCAGCGCGTCGAACACCAAATGACTCGCCCGTTGTGAGACGGCCCAGACGGCAAAAACAAACGGCAACCCGGTGTGGGTTTTCCACAGCAACCCAAGGTCGTGATAGCGCCACGCCGAACCGTGGCGTCGGCGGAACTCGATCGCTGCGTCGCCGATCAACAACCTGGCGGCGTTTTCCGGAATGACCCGGCCTTCCGCTATCGTCGGCCCACCAGGGTAATACTCGGCCAACAAAACTCGCAAAAGTGCCACCGAACTGCGCGAAGCAGGATCGAGATAGATCTCCCCACTCTGCGAAAAGCTCGTACGGCTGGCTACGACCACGCTGAAAACTTCTCCGTAGCAGGCGATCCCAACGTTATCCACAATCGCTGAGCCGCCTGCGCGAAGAATCTCGAATACCGGTAGGAGCGCCACGTCCAGTTTCGACGCGAAGAATTTTTGCGACAGCACCGCGGGAACGTCGGTTTCCAGAAGCGTCGGATTAAGTCCCCAGATCAGAGGTCTCGCGTTAAGAAACGAAACCGGGCCGACTCGCAAATCGGAAAGAGCGGAATCAAATGACCTCACGCCGCCGCCAGATGCGGCGTCTGCGGCATCGTATTTGATATCCGCTGGTAGAAGCTGTTTCGCTGCATGGGGATGCGTCCGGCTTCGCGGATCGCTTTCTCCAGAGCATCGACCGTTTGCTGTTGAGGCGTCCGCGCCCCGGCCATGTGGAAGATCTTCTCTTCAATGATTGTGCCATGAAGATCGTCCACTCCGTAGCTGAGGGAAAGTTGGGCTAGTGGAAGACCGAGGCTGATCCAGTAGGCTGTGATGTGGGGAATGCTATCGAGAAAAATCCGGCTGATAGCCAAGTTCCGAAGCTCCTCGAAGGCCGTCGCATGAGGAATTCCATGCAGGACCGGGCGTGCTCCCTCGGGCTCGAAAGCGAAGGGAATGAAGCCCGTAAAGCCACCGGTCTCATCCTGCAATTCTCGTAAGCGCCGCAGGTGATCGATTCGATGATGGGCGTTCTCGATATGCCCATATAGCATGGTGCATGTGCTGTGCCCGCCCATCTTGTGCCAGGCTCGGTGCACCTCCGCCCATTCCTCGGCGCTTTCCTTGCCGCGGCATATCTTGTCGCGAATTTCCGGATCAAAAATCTCAGCACCGCCGCCTGTAATGGCCCCTAAACCATTCTCCCGAAGAAGCTCAAGCGTCGCGCGAAGCGGAATTCTGAAAACGCGTTCCGAAAGGTGGCGGATCTCAATGGCTGTGAACGCCTTGATGATCAGTTTCTCATCCAGCAGGCGCAGACTGCGCAGGAGCTCCAGGTACCAATCACCCTTTAGTGTCGGGTGAAGCCCGCCCACCATGTGGATCTCTGTGATGCCGAGCCGCAACGCGTCGCGAACAGTTTCCACGATCTCAGGGATTGCCATTTCAAACGCATGCGCCTCGCGTTTCTTGGCACCAAAGGCGCAGAACTGGCACGAGAGCAGGCAAACATTCGAATAGTTGATGTAGCGATTATGGATATAGGTCGCGACGTCGCCGTTCTTCCGTTCTCGTACGATGTTTGCTATGGCGCCGATACCGTTGATATCGGCGCTCTCGTAAAGAGTGATCGCATCCTCCTCGGAAATGCGATGGCCATCCTCGACCTTGCGCAGAATGGGGTGCAACTCTTTCGAGATCAAACGCGGATTCATAGAGGATTTTCCACGGAAAATTTCACAAACTCATCGTCGCACGGCAACTTCAGATTGCAATCACTGGCTGCAGAGCTCATTGAGCATTTCCTTCGCCGATGGCGATTGCGCGAGAAGCTTTTCCCGACGCGGCTTGCGGCCTGGCACACGGTCCACTAAATTGATCGGTTATGTCGTTCGAACTGGCGTCAAGTTATGAACCGCGCGGAGATCAAGGCCAAGCGATCGAAAAATTGACGCGCTCCCTTGTCGCGGGAAACCGCCACCAAACGCTGCTTGGCGTAACGGGTTCGGGCAAAACCTTCACAGTTGCAAATGTCATCGGGGAGCTCGACCGGCCCACCTTGGTCATGTCTCACAACAAGACGCTCGCAGCGCAGCTCTACAGTGAGTTCAAGCAGTTCTTTCCGCGCAACGCGGTCGAATATTTTGTCAGCTATTTCGACTACTACCAACCGGAGGCGTATATCCCGCGCACGGACACCTATATCGAAAAGGACTCTTCCATCAACGAGGAGATCGAACGGCTCCGGCTTTCGGCGGTCAGCTCACTCCTATCCCGGCGTGACACGATCGTCGTAGCCAGCGTGTCCTGCATCTATGGTCTGGCATCGCCGGAGGATTTTCTCCAGATGCTGGTCACGATCAAGCAGGGGCAGACGATGACGCGCGAAGCGTTCTTGGCGAAGCTGGTCGATATGCTCTATGAGCGTAATGACGTCGCCTTCGGCCGTGGAAAATTTCGCGTTCGGGGTGACGTTGTCGAAGTCCATCAGGCGCAAGTCGACGATGAGGCGATTCGCGTGGAGTTTTTTGGTGATGAGATCGAGCGCATCAGCCAGTTTGATCCTCTCACCGGACGGGCATCATCGACTCTTTCAACGCTCACAATCTATCCCGCCAAACAGTTCGTGACTCCTTACGACAAGCTTCAACGGGCGATGCGGGCCATCCGGGAGGAACTCGACGAGCGAGTAACTCAATTGGAACGTGAAAGCAAGCTTGTCGAGGCGCAGCGACTCAAGCAGCGCACAGAGTTCGACCTCGAGATGATGCAGGAGATGGGATTCTGCAACGGAATAGAGAACTACTCGCGCCATTTGAGCGGGCGCCCTCCGGGTTCACGGCCCTACACGCTGATGGATTTCATGCCGGACGATTTCCTTCTGGTAATCGATGAGTCGCATGCCACCGTTCCGCAGATCGGAGGAATGTTTGCCGGCGATCGTTCCCGCAAAACGGTGCTCGTAAATTACGGTTTCCGGCTTCCCAGCGCATTGGATAACCGCCCGCTGAACTTTGAAGAATTTATGGCCGTGACTGGCCAGATCATTTATGTCAGCGCCACGCCCGGACAGTTCGAGTTCCGAAACAGCATTGTCGGCAACAAGGGCTTTCTTGCCAATCCCGGGGAACAGTTTCGCGAACGGGATGCAGCCCAGATGCTTGAGGGTCCGGCCGGGAATCAAAGGTTGCGAACCCGGAGCGACTTCGATCCGGTCACGCCTGGCGCTCCATTGGTGGTCGAGCAGATCATCCGCCCGACAGGTCTCCTTGATCCGAAGATCACAGTCCGGCCATTAAAGAACCAAATCGACGAGACGATCGAATTGTGCAGGCAACGCATCGAGAAGAGCGAGCGAGTCCTTGTCACAACGTTGACGAAACGAACGGCCGAGGACCTCGCAGACTATCTGCGCGACATCGGTCTCAAGGTCCGCTACCTTCACAGCGACATCGACACGATTGAACGCGTTGAAATTCTTCGCGGCCTGCGCGCCGGAGACTGTGACGTGCTGGTGGGAATCAACCTCCTTCGCGAAGGATTGGATCTTCCGGAGGTCAGCCTGGTGTCCATTCTCGACGCCGACAAGGAGGGTTACCTGCGCTCGCAGACGTCGCTTATCCAGACGGCGGGTAGAGCTGCGCGACACATCAACGGCGAGGTCGTTCTCTTCGCGGACCAGGTAACCGTCAGCATGCAGAAGCTCCTCGACGTCAGTGAATACCGGCGTGCACGTCAGCTGGCATACAACGAAGAACACAATATCACCCCCACAAGCGTGCGACGCGCAGTCCAGGAGAGCTTGCACGTGATTTTGAAAGCCAGAGAGGTCGAACAAGGCATCGTTCACGAATCGCCGTCGGACTTCGATCTCAACGAGCTCATACGCGAACTTGAGCGCGACATGGCGTCAGCCGCCGCCAGTCTTGAATACGAACGAGCCGCCCTGCTGCGCGACCAGATCACCGAGCTTAAGAGCGGGTCGGGAGTCGCCAAAATTGAACCCAGGACCCGTATGAAGTACCCCACCGGGAGGAGAGCTCGCAAGAGATCGTCGGTGTGATGGTCACCGAGTGGACGAGGGGCCCCCGGATTCATCTCCTTGCCGGTTCGGACGAGGCTGCGGTGAGAAAAGCCGCAATGACCCTGACGCGAGAACTTGCACCGAATGCCGATGCATTCGGATTGGAGATGATCGATGGCGCAGCGGACAGCGTGGATGCTGCCGTAGACTGCGTGCATGAGACAATTCAGGCCATCCTCACTCTGCCGTTCTTCGGCGGTTCAAAACTTGTGTGGCTGAAGAATGCCACGTTCCTGGCAGATAGTGCCACGGGGCGCTCAGAGGATGTCGTTACCGCCCTTGAGAAGCTCTGCGACATTTTGAAGTCCGGACTCCCCGAAAGAGTCAGTTTTGTTTTTAGTGCGCCGCTGGCTGACAAACGAAGGGCGGCCTTCAAAGCGCTCTCGAAACTTGCAGCAACCGAAATATACGATCTTCCCGACGTTGGTTTTCGGGGTGACGAAGAAACGATCATCGAGTGGACCGCTTTACGCAGCCGGGAACAGGACTTGCAGCTCGAAGCCGAGGCAGTTGACGTTCTCGCCGCGCGCGTCGGACTGAATCCTCTCCAACTCGAGAGCGAACTCGAGAAGCTGGAAACGGCCTTTGGCACGGGGGGCCGCATAAGCTCAGAGAATGTGCGCCTTCTCGTTCCACAGACGCGAGAAGGCGGACTATTTGATCTGAGCGACGCGATCGCCAAGAGAGACCTTCCGCTTGCGCTGGAAACGCTTGGACAACTGATCCGTCAGGGCGAGCGTGGCATAGGCATTCTCCTGGCAGCTGTCGTCCCGACGGTTCGCAATCTCCTGCTCGCAAAGGATCTCATTGTCAGGCACAAGCTCTCTCCACCCACACAACCCCAGTTCTTTGCAGGGACCCTCAAGCGCCTTTCCGCTGAAGCGATCTCCCATCTTCCAAGAAAGAAAGATGGCACGATCAGCGCATATCTTCTCGGGATCGCTGCGACCAACGCGTCGCACTACGCAATTGGGGAACTTGAAAACGGCTTTGTCTCCTGTGCCAAGGCAAACCAGCAGCTTCTGAGCGGATCGCTAACAGACGAGGTGATTCTGGGACGCCTTTTGATCGACCTATTATCAAGAAAAGCTCCATAAACGATTGACATCTCAAGATATTGTGGTGAATTCGCAAAAAAGAGTTTCGGCACCACAATGCGTTGCCCTAAGTGCGGTTCCCTTCAAGATAAGGTGATTGATTCCCGTCTTTCTAGAGACGGTGACAGCATTCGTCGTCGGCGGGAATGTCTGGCCTGCGAGACTCGTTACACGACTTACGAAGAGATTGAGCGGGTAGAGTTGCGTGCCATCAAGCGCGACGGGCGCCACGAGCCCTTCGACAGGCACAAGCTGCTTACCAGTCTTGTCAAAGCTTGCGAAAAGCGTCCCATAGGGATGGACCATATCGAGCGGGCCGTTGAGGAACTGCTGCATGAATTGGAGGCGCAACAGAAGCGTGAGATACCCACGCGGGTCATCGGCGCAATGGTCATGGAAAAGCTGCATACCCTCGACCCGATAGCTTATGTGCGCTACGCTTCGGTTTACAGGCAGTTTCAGGAGATCGGTGATTTCATTGAGGAGATTCAGACCTACCAGGAAAAGCGCTCCTCGCGCTCGTCAGCCCAACCCGAACTCTTTAAGGCATGATCAGTCTTCCGAACAATCTGCCTTTGGTGCGGTTCAGCGACGGTCAGGTCATTCCGTTTGAGCGGGGTTGGCTAGCAGGGACGCTCGCCCGCGCAGCGGCGAGAGCCGGTTATAAAAAATGGTGGCTCGCTCCTCATGTGACCGAAAGCGTCACGAGCTATCTGGAACAGGACTTTGCCGAGAACATCGTAGCCATCAGCCGGCTCGAAAAAGCAGTGCAGTCGGTCCTTCAGGTGATCGGCTACGCCGACGTAGCCGGACACTTTTGCGCCGTCCCGCCACCGGCTCGCATCTCTTTGGCCGAGCTTGCCCGAGCGGCGGGATGCGGATATGAGCTCGCGTTTTTTGATCTCCTTCGTTCACGGCTTAGAGAAGCTCTCGACGCCAGAGTCGAACGTTTGGAGATTTGCGATGCGCACTCAGGAATCAAGCTCTTGAGGTCTGCGAAGTACTGGCGGCGGGACTGCTCGGGTCTTCTCGAGGAAGTGGTCAATTTTGTGCGCAAGGAGATCGACTCGTCGTCGGGAGCCGAGCTGCAGATGCAATTGTCATGACTTTGTTCGAGCGAATCATCAGCAGGGAGGTTCCGGCCCAGATCATCCACGAGGACAACCAGTGCATCGCGATTCGCGACATCAATCCGCAAGCGCCAGTGCACGTTCTTGTAATCCCCAAAAAGACCATTGCCCGGCTGGGCGACGCTTCGGAAGCCGACGCGGCCATGCTCGGGCACTTGCTCATCACGGCGGCTTCGATTGCCAAACGTGAGGGTATTGAAGAAACAGGCTACCGCATCGTCGTAAACCACGGGCACCACGCCGGCGAAAGCGTGCCGCACCTCCATGTTCATCTCCTTGGCGGCCGTCAAATGAAATGGCCGCCCGGCTAAACGGTCCCCGCCTGGCTTATCTAGTCCCCGATCCCCTTTTCTTCAAAGGGGCGGCGCTGTGGGCCATCCTTTTGCACTGGCCAGATTCCTGAGTTGCAAGGGCATCGTCCAGTCACAGCGTGGCTTACCGGTCGCACTCCCCCATCACAAAGTCTATCGAGCCAAGAATTGTTACCACATCGCTGATCATGTGGCCCGGCAAGATCTTCGGCAAAATCCCGATATTGACGAAACTCGGAGACCGAATTTTCAGGCGATACGGAACACCGCCGCCCTTGCTGCAGATATAGAAACCCAGCTCTCCCTTCGGATTCTCCACACCAAAGTAGACCTCTCCGACTGGCGCATCAACGCCCTCTGTCACCAGTATGAAATGGTGAATCAGCTCTTCCATTTTGGTAAGGACGTCAACTTTTGGAGGCAGCGTCTGCTTGGGATCTACATGATTGACCGGCCCGGTCGGAAGCTTCTGGACGACCTGCTCAAGGATGCGGACGCTCTGTCTCATTTCCTCCATACGGACGAGATAGCGGTCGAAAGAATCCCCGATCGTCCCTATCGGAATCTCAAAGTCATAGTTCTGGTAGTCCAAGTAAGGGTGCTTACGGCGCACATCGTGCTCCACACCCGAACCGCGTAGGTTTGGACCGGAAATGGCGTAAGCGATCGCGTCTTCCTTCGATATGACGCCCACTTCCTTGCATCGATCGATGAAAATGCGATTGCGTGTCAGGAGCTTGTCCAATTCCTCAATGGCCGGCTTGGCTCCTGCCAGGAACTCGCGCAGTTGAGGGATAAATGCCTCTGGCAGGTCGCGCGTCTGGCCGCCAACGCGCGTGTAGCTCGTGGTGAAGCGAGCTCCGCTCAGTAACTCGACAAGATTGTAGATCTTCTCGCGCTCGAGAAAGGTGTACAAGAAAACCGTCACGGCGCCGATATCCATGGCCATGGCACCGATTCCCAGCATATGAGCTGAAATTCGGGCAAGCTCGCAGCAGATAACTCGGATCGCCTTTCCGCGGGGCGGCAGCTCCCAGCCCATCAACTTTTCCACCGCGAGCGCATACGCGACGTTGTTCGCTATAGGCGCCAGATAGTCGAGTCTGTCCGTGTAGGGGACAAACTGGTTGTATTGCATGTTCTCGGCGATCTTTTCATCCCCGCGATGCAGGTAGCCGATGTCCGGCGTAGCCTTCGTGACTACCTCCCCGTCCAATTCCAAC
>DATDAX010000290.1:0-3910 GCA_036525175.1 Terrimicrobiaceae bacterium
CAGTCGGTTCGGCGGCAATGAAAAACGTCCTGCGGAACAAGCTGAAGTTTGATTCCCTGGTATGGCTTGCTGCCCGGCTTTCACCTGACTTATGTTGTTCTCACTCGAGCATGATACATTCCTCAGCAGCCTCGATTGATCGCCCGAAGCTTCTGGCTGATCCAACGGCCCGCAGAAAACGGGGCGAGGACCTTCTTGCTCCTCACATGGTACCTTTGCGCGACTTCGTTCAATCTCTACGCAATGAGATCGGACCGGGGGCCAGCGTACCAGATTTCGACCCTTGGGATGGCGGCACTGCCGCTGAAATATTATTTCTGCTTGAAGCCCCTGGGGCGAAGGCAGTCTTTTCTGGCTTCATCTCCCGTAACAACCCGGATGAGACTGCGAAGAATTTTTTTGAACTGAATGCGCAAGCAGGAATCCCGCGGGAACGGACAATTACATGGAATATAGTTCCCTGGTATATCGGGAGTGGATCGCGCATTCGACCTGCAAACAATCGTGATGTTACATTGGGAGCCTCTTCCTTATTACGACTTCTTGACCTGCTTCCGGCCTTACGCATTGTTGTGCTCATCGGTCGGAAAGCAGAATATGCTAAAGACATCATTTCGCGATCACGCCCTGAGATGCGCATTCTGAAGTCACCTCATCCAAGTCCCCTTTTTGTAAATAATGCTCCGGGCAATCGAGGACGCATTCTAGACGTATTGCGTGAGGCGCTGCGCCTTCTTGAAGCATGAAGGTGAACCCGTCCGTGCAAGGCACAACTAGCTCCGTTGGTAAACTCACAAGGTGCCTCGATAGGCGTCGAGTTGTCGCGCGGCCCGCCTGGTCATACTTACCTTATCGCGCGCCAATTCTGTTCACCGCCAAGATCGGCGGGCACAAGGCGCAGTGCCTTCATTTGACTGTCACCTCCATTGCGTTTGCCTGTCGGATCCTCTCGATGCTCTTGCGCCGGCGCTCCCGCAAGTCTTCCAACACCTCCGCAGTAATCACGTTCACCGGCGCGTCAGTAGCCTGAGTTTCGCCACCTGGCGACATCTGTTGTCCGTTCACATTCACCTGCGTCAGCGGGATCTTGTCCGCATACTTGTGCGGCGCGAACCTGGCTGCCAACCACCTGTAGGCGTCAAACTTTAGTTGGCTCCTCCAGATGCTCTCCATGTCTGTACGGGTCCGACCCTTCTCATCCATGAAAGCATCGCCATGGCCGTCCTTGGCTGCCTCGACATAAGCGTCACGCCAAGAGCCGTATTGCCATAGTTCTGATATTTTGACCGTGATGGTGTATTCGATTTTCGTCATGACGCTTTACCTCCCTACACCGCAAGCGCGCTGACTTCATCGCGATGAAATCTGCTCGTAATCTCGGACTCGACCGCTTTACCTCGCTGGCTCACCCGATCGAGGATTTTCAAAGCCCGCCGCTGAAATCATGACACCCGCCACGAATCGAACTAGCGTCCTCAATCCACTCGAACGTTTCTCGGAAATCGCCTTCGGACTCATCATGGTGCTCTCATTCACCGGCGCGTTGAGCATTGCGGAGGTCGGGCGGGAAGACATCCGCCTCATGCTTCTCGGCGCGATCGGCTGTAATCTCGCGTGGGGAATCATCGATGCGGCGTTTTACCTCATTAGTTGTCTCGCCGAACGCCGGCGCAACGTAAACATCCTACGCAGCGTACAGGAGGCCACTGACCCGACACACGCCCAGCGCATCATCGCCGATGCTCTGCCGGAGCCAGTCGCGACCGCGTTGCAGCCCGCGGACTTCGAGCGCGTGCGCGAACACTTGAGGAGGCTACCCGCGCCAACCGACTGGCCGCGGCTCACAGCGGAGAATTGGCGCGGCGCCCTCGGCGTCTTTCTGCTCGTATTTCTCTCCACGTTCCCCGTGGTTGTGCCGTTTCTCTTCATGCAGGACCCCAGGCTGGCGTTGCGCGTCTCAAATGTCGTCGCCATCACGATGCTCTTCGGAGCGGGCTGCCTGCTCGCCGGCTACGCCGGCATGCGCCGCATTCGCACCGGCCTCGCGATGGTCGGCATCTGCGCCGTGCTAGTTGCGCTCACAATTGTCCTCGGTGGCTAATTAATATTTTCCAGACGCAGACGAGTAAACGAGTGCATTCCAAATCTGTCAGCTATGCAGCCTGGTCCGTTACAATTATACCTTCTCTGAAAGAGTCGCGAGAGGCATGAGGCTAAGCTCTAAATCGTCGTGGATGAATCCGCGAATTAGCCAGCAGGCTTATTAACACAAGACTTGGCCGGAGGCTGCTTGAACAGTGCCGAATGGTTTGCAAGGACGACCACACTTCTCTGCGGGGCGGGCCATGCTGGCCCCCGTCCATTATGACTATCAGGTCCCCAGCCCTCCATCCTCATTGAAGGCGCGTCATCTAGGCGTTCGGCTTAGCGACATGGCTTCAAAGGCGACTTTCGCCAGTGGGAACATTTGATGCGCGTGGGCGATTAATCGCTGATTAGTAAGATTCGCTAGGCCTCCCTGCACTTGCCAGAACCCCCTCATCAGCCTAAAAATTAGGTTGTATGAAAACCCCCTATCCTCTATCCCCACTCAGCGGATCGCACGAGCGTTCCTGCTCATCTTGGCAGCCACTGCGGCTTGCACGTTTTTCGCCGCCTGCGTCGAAAACCGTATGGACCGGCGGGAGGACCGCTGGAATCAGTGATTCCGCCAGCGTAACGACGCAAGCCACTCGACTCTGGCTTAGAGGTCTACTGAGAATTGACCTGGACCTCGCTCTCGGATAGACCAACTCCCATGGGAAGCCTTATGAGCAACTTGCCTTTTCGCAACGCAGAACAACTGAGCGCGGATCATCTTGTCACGATATTCGATGTGTCATTCGAGATTACGTTCGAATGAAAATATGAGCACATGGTTTCAGGGCTTTTCGATCAACAGTGGCGATGCCAACCGCTTTCGTTTTTCAGGAACCTGAGTCTCAGGCCTATTAACACATCACGGAGACTGGCAGGAGCGAACCGTTTCAGGGAGCAATACACCACCACAATACTACAAGCTTTCCGACCAAAGCACTCCGACATACAATCAATCATTTGCAACACGAGCCCCTCATCTTCGATCTCGCTGCCCATGGCTTTACCGTCACCGAAGTCCACCACAACCTACCGCCGAGCGCTCTCTATGAGCACGCGACTCGTTTCGAGAAAGACGCGAGCATCGCCGAGAACAGCGCGCTTGTCGCCTGCTCCGGCGTGAAGACCGGACGATCGCCGAAGGACAAACGTTCACCCCTCAACCTCAACATCCATGAAAACACCCGCCACGAAACTCATCGCCCTCTTCGCCGCCTGCACCCTCGCCGCGTGCTCCACCGTCAAAGTCACGACCGACTACGACCGCTCGGCGCCGTTCGGGACCTATAAGACCTACACCCTCGCGCCGGCGGTCGCCGGACAGACGCTCTCACCCACATCGGAGACGGCACTGCGCAATGCCATTCGCACCCAGCTCGCCGCTCGCGGCGTCACGGAATCGACGACCGGCAAAGGCGACCTCGCGATCGTGTGGCACGTCTTTACCGAGAACAAAGTCTCGGTGCAGCAATACACCGACTGGGGCTATAGCTCCGGTGGCGGCTGGCCCTACGGTTACGGCTCCTACAGCATGTGGGCTGGCGCACCGCGCACTTACACCGACGTGAGCCAATACACCGAAGGCACGCTGATTCTCGACGCCGTGGACACGCGCACGAAGAAGCTCGTCTTCCGCGGCACCGGCACGGCCGTAGTCGGCGGACCGGAAAGCAATGCACGCAAAATCGAGGAAGCTGTAGCGGAAATGGTCGCGGCGCTACCCACCAAGCGTTAGACGACCAGCACACGCCCTGACGCACGTGCCATGAGTGCA
>DATDAX010000291.1:0-33763 GCA_036525175.1 Terrimicrobiaceae bacterium
TAGCGATCTGAAGCCGGGCACCCGTGTGGTCTCCCACAACTTCGGCATGGGTGACTGGACCCCGCTCAAGACGCTGAAAGTGCGCGTGCCTCAGGAGCACACGATCTACCTCTGGATGGTGCCGTCACGCAGCCGCTGAGCCCCGCCGCCCACCGTTGAGGGAGATCGCATCAATGAGCGCATGGTCTTGCGTCGTCGAGACCAGAGAGACGCTTTTGAGCATGCTTGCCTGACTTTTCCGGCTCGCTCGCAAGCGGTGCTTGCGGATTGCGCAAGCAACCATTCAAGGTTCTGTGGAGAATTCTTTTTGGATGCGCTGGCGCAGGAGCCCACCTTTCGGCCCGCATAGCGAGGCTGTAAAGCGCCTTATGTCGGTGTCTGGTTGCGGAGAACGCGCCTGCCAGAAGGCACTTTCCCAGTCCGGCCAATTCGCAAACCAGCTTCGATTTGTGGACGATTGTGTGGGAGTCAAGCAAGTAGAGGAACACCCAAACGAGACCCGAACGAACGAAATCGCCTAGGAAAGCTCGTTCGTTCGCCCTTTGCCCGAGGGACCGAACGAACCAAAACCGAACGAGTTGTTCGAATCTCGTTCGCTTGTAGCGCGTCCGCAGGCCGTCTTCTGGCGCGATCGGGGATTGCACAAGCGCCTTCGTGGATATGAGAGACGAGCCCCCGGTCGCAATTGTGTGCAGGATTTGTCAATCACGGCTTAGACGGCTCGGTTAAGATGCTCGAGTTTGGCGCATGAAGAGATTGTTACTTGCCCTCGCAGGGTTGGCGTTCGGTTTTGTTTTTCCGATCCTTGCCCAAGAGCAAAGGACCGTCGATCCACAGGATCGTCAGCAGATTGAAGTGATATTCATGAAGTTTCAGGATGCATATAATAAACGCGACACCGCTGCTATCGCAGCGTAATACACTCAAGACGCTATTGAAGTCCGCTCGTGAACAGGTGGGTTGGTTTTCGGTCGACAAGCGATCGAGGAGGTGTTTAAGGCCGACTTCGCATCAAATCCCGGCAAGATGGTCAACAAACTTGTTCAGCTGCATGCGATGCGATCGGTGATGCCGTATGCGAGATCGCGGACTCGGAGGTCGGAGGGTGGAAGGCTCAGACAGTGGTAATCTATGTTCGCAACGGCGAGCATGGAAGAAACGCATGACCTACGTCAATAATCGCTCTCTAGTGCTGCGTAGCAGCTTTGCGAGTCATCGGCAGACAAGGCACAGCCATCCAGTAACGCAAGAAGGATGGAGCGAAGATCGGGGAATGGGGTATTGGTCAGCGAGACTGATCGAAGAGCCACCCGTTCATTTGCTCGCGAAAGCACGATGCACATCGTCGAGGGTGGGAACAACGGAAGGGGGTTGTTGCGGCAAATTCGAGAGACCAACATTGACCGCCTAGCTTGGCGGCATCGGCAACCTCATCGGAACAAAGCCATATTTTGTCATTCCCAGATAGCGGTGCGTGTCAGCCTCCTCCGCTGGGGCGCGACGGCTGCCACCGCCGCCGATAAAGGAACCCATGTCAATTCTGTATTCGCCCGGCCCCTTCCTGCTTACCCCGGAGATGAGCGGTGAATTGCGGGTAACAGTGATGCTGTCGCGAGAAGGGTTGGCAGTTGGGATGAAGCCGGTGTCAAATCGGGGGAATTTGCTGAACGGTCATGGTGGTTTGTCACTCCCAATATTACGCCGTTTTTCGCGTTTCATGCGAGTTGACAACTTCCCTGAAAGAAGTGGCAAGCTGTTATATTCTCCGATCCGCAAGAGCTGCTCCCATTAACGAATGTCGCCGCTGAATCCCAAGCTTTGCGCGACTTGCTAGGTTGAGAGGACTGTTCTCTCGACTGCTTTGTTGCCCTTGTTGGGTCGCTCGCCAATGTGTCGCTCGCCCATTCTCTCTTGTCCGCGTGTTGAACTTGGTACATTTATTTATGAGTATTTCTTCTGCCACACTCGGGCTCCTTGCCTTTTTGCTAGTCATCGGATGCGCCACCAAGGAACAACAACCTACTGCCGCTCAGACCGCGGTTGGAAAGTATGACACGAGCGGATGGGGGGCATTGCGTGCCTCGAACCGAATGGGTTCTGATCACCTGAACATTGCTTCCGAGGGGCTCCGGTAGAATAGAGGTGGCGCGGTTGCGCAAGGCAAATTCTGCGCGCCCTCGCTACCACCGTTGCGAGGCGATTTGCTGCTAGCTGTTTCGGAACTTGCAGCCGCGTATGCCCTCGCGAAGCAGTCGAACGGTCGCTCAAATCTAGTTTCGAGCGGAATGAGGCGCGCGACCATTTCGGGTCCGCCAGCGTTTAGGGGGATATTCCAGCCGCTCGTTCAATCGTATCGAAAATCCTCCAATCTCACGCCCCGGCACTCCCGCATACTTGCCTTGCCTACGAGGATACGTTCAATCAGGAAAGCGCCTGCTTTCCTGCACCTTGCTCGAATTGGCATCGATTTCGAGTTTTTCTGAGCGATCTACGCGCGCGCGAGGACGATCGAAGAGTCACTTGTCAAATACTTGCCGGATTTTATGCGTTTTTGTGCGTTTTTAGACGCCTCGATTCGCAACGTAAGAGAAGGAGGTAATGGTTAGAAATGCCTTTACCTATCAGCTTCTCAGAGTAATTCAGAGAATGGGTTGGGTGGGACTCGAACCCACAACCAACGCCTTAAAAGGGCGCTGCTCTACCATTGAGCTACCAACCCGCAAAGCAATCTTCTCCGCCAGAAAAAGAAAACTTCAAGCCGGGGTCTCCGGACTGCGGCCTTTCGGACATCAAGTTGCCGAATTGGAATATCGCCGTCTAATAATTCACAAATCACGGCTCGGCGCAAGAGTTGTTCCCGCACGAAGCGGCGACAGGTTCGCCCGAGATCTCTTCACTGCTTAACGGCTGCTCTCGCCTCAAGTTCCTCGGTCGATAGGCGTGTGATGCGGACTCTGCGCAGGCCCGAAGCGTGCGTCTGCAGTGCCGTAATTTCATACTCTCCCAGTTGGATACTTTCATCTCGCTGAAGTGAGCGCCCGGCCTGCCGCGTTACCCAGGCTTCCACAGTTTCGCGCGGCTGATAGTCGAAGTTCCAGCCGGTTTCCGCGCGAAGCTCGCGGAGGGGCAGCGACGCGTCAACGACGATCGAATGTTCAGTTTGCTCGAAAATCGGGCCTTTCTCGATGTCGAGCTCGTCCCGAATTTCACCGACGATCTCCTCGAGAACATCCTCAAACGTGACGATACCAAGCATGGCTTCGTTCGGATCGATGACCACCGCGAGGTGACGACGCGACGAGCGAAAAAGCTCCATCATCGTCGGCAGGGGCGTCATCGGAAAAAAGGTTAACACAGGGCGGATAAGCGGCTGAAACGAGGACTTCTCGCCCAACGCTTGAATTTGCCAAAGCCACTCCTTGATGAGAACCATGCCAAGAATGTTGTCCAGAGACTCCTGGCAGACGGGAAATCGGCTATGCCCGCTCTTTTGGGCGATTCTGAGATTCTCGTCGATAGTCTTGTCCGCCCACAGCGCCACGACCGTTGTACGGGGAAGCATGACCTGCTGCGCCGTCACGTCGCGCAGTCGCAGCGAGCGGACCATGATCTTGTTGACCAGCGCATCGCCGGGATGGATGTGCCTGGAATGGCTAAGGACATACTCGAGTTCGTCGGCCGAGAAGGCGTGTTCGCTTTCGGACGCCGGCTCCAGTCCCGCCCAACGCAGAAACATGTTCGCCGTCCCATTCAGCACGTAAATGAATGGATAAAACATGTAGTAAAAGATCAATAGTGGCGCGGCGATCCAGAGGGAGACCCCGCGAGGGCGCTGGATTGCAAGCGACTTCGGGGCAAGCTCACCGAGGACGATGTGGAGGAAGGTTATGAACGCGAATGCCACACCGAAAGCCAATGACTGCTGCAATCTTACGCTCGTCACACCGAAGGCTGCAAATGCCGGTTCAAGCCAATGAGCCAAAAACGGCTCTCCCAGCCAGCCGAGTCCAAGGCTGGCCAGAGTGATGCCGAGCTGGGTCGCCGAAAGGCAAGCGTCAAGGTTATTAACCGCCCTCAGTGCCATCGGCACGCGCCAATCTCCCGTCTTTAGCAGCGGCTTGAGCTGGCTCGCCCGGATCTTCACAATGGCGAACTCTGCCGCCACAAAGAACCCATTCGCGCAGACGAGCAAAAGGATGACCAAGAGCTGCCATCCCAATTCAAAAAGGATCATCGTTTCGGCAATTTGAACATCGTTTCATTCTCATTCCCCGCAAAAGGCAATGCAAACATAACTGGCCTTTTTTCGGCAAAGATGAAAATGGGGATTGGAATTTTCTGCAGTGCGCTGATATTTCCGCGCGACCATGCCTGACTTCGGCCGAGAAGATGCCATCTCCCTCTACAACGTAGACCGATGGAGCGACGGATACTTCTCCGTGAACCGCAAGGGAAACATGGTCGTTCTGCCCAGCCGTTCGAACGATCAGAAGATAGACCTGATGGAGATTGTTGCGGAGGCTAAGGAGCGCAAACTCGGCTTCCCCCTTACGGTACGGTTTCACGATCTCTTGCGCGATCGCGTAGAGACCATCAACAAGGCTTTCGCCGACGCGATCGAGACCATGGGCTATCGCAACGTGTATCGGGGCGTTTTTCCTATCAAGGTCAATCAGCTTCGCGAAGTCGTTGAGGAGATCCTCGATGCCGGGAAGCGATGGCACTTTGGAATCGAGGCAGGGAGCAAGCCGGAACTCATGGCCGCCCTTGCCTTTCACGACGATCCCGAAAGCCTGATCATCTGCAATGGCTACAAGGACACGGCATTTGTGCGTACCGCCCTGCTCGGAAGGAAGCTGGGAAAAACCGTAATCCTCGTCGTCGAGAAACTCGAGGAACTGATGCATATCCTCAAGGTCTCTAGTCAGATGCAGGTTGAGCCCTATATCGGTCTGCGCGTACGCTTACTCTCAAAGGGAGCCGGAAAATGGGCCACTAGCGGAGGCGAGAATGCGAAATTTGGCCTGTCCACCGCCGAACTCGTTGCGGCGAGCGATCTGCTGACGCAGTCGGGCCTCGCCCATGCACTTAAGCTGGTTCACTTTCATGTGGGATCACAGGTGCCGGATATTGGCACGATCAAGCGCGCCACCAAAGAGGCCGGGCGCTTCTATTCCAAGCTCCATAAAATGGGACACGAATTGGGTTATCTCGACGTCGGAGGAGGACTTGGAGTGGACTATGATGGTTCGCGAACGACCTTCGACAGCTCAACGAATTACACGCTCAACGAGTATGCCCGGGACATCGTCTACAGCATCATGGAAGTCTGTGATGCCGAAGCGGTACCTCATCCCACGATCGTAAGCGAAAGTGGCCGGGCAATCGTGGCACATCACTCCGTGCTCATCGTTGAAGCTTTCGGCTCAATCGAAAAAAGTCCCGACGGCGCGAAAGTCGTCGCCGGGGAGGAGGATCCACAAATTGTTCAGGACATCGTCGAAATTTTTGAAAACCTTGGGAAAAAGAACCGCCTCGAAAACCTCCACGACGCCCACGAAATCCGTGAACGTGCACAGGCGATGTTCGACCTCGGTTTGCTTGATCTGAGAGCCAAGGCGAAGATCGAAACCGTCTACTGGCAAATCGCGGGCGCCGTGGTCGCCATGTTTCGCGGAATGCGCTACATTCCGGAAGAGGTGAAAGAAATGGAAGTCGCGCTCGGCGACCAGTTCCTGTGCAACTTTTCCGTGTTTCAATCTCTTCTCGACCATTGGGCACTTGGGCAGTTGTTTCCCGTGATGCCCCTTCATAGGCTAAACGAGCTTCCGGATCGAAACGCGACCATCGTCGACATCACATGCGATTCGGATGGAAAGGTCAGCAAGTTCGTGGACCTGCAGGACGTCAAAGAGACGCTTCCTTTGCACCGTTGGGAACCGGGCGAACCGTACTACATCGGCTTCTTCCTGGTTGGAGCCTATCAGGATATCATGGGCGACATGCACAACCTGTTCGGTCGCGTCAATGAGATGCATATCTATCTCGATGAAGACGAGGATTGCGGCTATTACGTCGAGGAAGTCCTGCCAGGCAGCACCGTAGGTCAGGTGCTCTCTTTAACTCAGTGGGACACGAACGAGATGGCACGCCGAATGAAGGCGCAGGTGGACGCCGCCATCAAGAGCGATCGGCTCAAGCCAAGTGAGGCGATGCGCTTGCTCGACGACTACGAAAAGAGTCTATTGGCCTATACGTATCTGAATTTCGACGATCAGAAGAAGAGGCGATGAACTGTCGCACGCCGCTTTACAACAGGCATGTTTCCAGTGGAGCGCGGATGGTGGACTTCGCAGGCTGGGAGATGCCGGTTCAATACACAGGCATTCTCGACGAGCACAGAACCGTACGGGAGAGTTGCGGAATTTTTGATATCTCACACATGGGAGAGTTTCTCGTCCGGGGCGGCGATGCCTCGAAATGGCTTGACTCCCTATTGACCAATAGCGTGGCAGCGCTTGAGGTGGGATCGGCTCAATATTCGTTGATGCTCAACGATCGTGGCGGAATCATCGACGATCTCATCCTCTATCGAACGGCCGCGCAGGAGTTTCTGCTGATCGTCAATGCGGCGAAAATCGATGAGGACTTTGCTTGGCTCCAAGAGCATCGCGACTCGGCCCCGTTCCACCACGACGGTTCCGGTGTCCTTGAAGTGGCAAATTTCAGCGAGAAGTATGCGGCCCTTGCCGTTCAGGGCCCACACTCGCCGGCAATTTTTTCAAAAGTCTTCTCTTTCGCCTGGACGGACCGCAGGAATCACATCGTCGAATTCGACGACGCGACTGGTGCCCGGATGTCGCATGCCGCGGATTCCGGGATTCGATCCTTCATTGCAACGACGGGATATACAGGCGAACTCGGATTTGAAATCCTCATTCCAGCACGCGAATCGGAACGCTACTGGGACCTCTTCCTCGCCTCCGGCGCAAAACCTTGTGGGCTAGGATCGCGAGACACCCTGCGACTGGAAATGTGCTATCCGCTCAACGGTTCGGACCTTTCACCGGAACGCACGCCACTCGAAGCCGGTCTTGGTGCCTTCGTCGACTTTGGCAAGGGTTGCTTCGTTGGTCGCGAGGTGCTGCTCGAGCAAAAGACCAAAGGCGTCCAAAGCAAGCTTTCTGCGATCCGCGTCCAAGAAAAGTGCCCTCCGATCCGACCGCACTACACCGTCCTGGCAGGGGGACAGAAAGTAGCGGAAACCACTAGCGGCGCGCTCTCGCCGAGCCTCGGCTGCGGGATCGCACTGGCCTATCTGCCGTTCCCGCTTGCCAAGCCAGGGCAGGATCTGGAGATTGAGGTCAGAGGCCGACAGTACCGAGCCTGCGTCGTCAAGAAGCCATTTTACAGGTCAAGATCATGAATATTCCCGACGATTTGAAGTTTGCCGAAACGCACGAATGGATCCGCGTCAATGGCGATATGGGCACCGTTGGAATCACCGATCATGCGCAGGCAGAACTGACTGACATCGTCTTCGCAGAGCCTCCGAAAATCGGCGGAAGGGTTTCTGCCAAGGACGCAGTAGCCGTTGTGGAATCGGTCAAGGCAGCAAGCGACATCTATACACCAGTTTCAGGAGAAGTCGTTGAAGCCAATGAGGCTCTGTCGGACAATCCGTCAGTGATCAATACAGACCCCTACGGAGCTGGATGGATTTTTAGAATCCGAATTGCTGATCCTTCCGAGCTTGATGGCCTGCAGGACGCCGCAGCTTATCGAGCGCAGATCGGAAAATGAGCGCCGTGCCGTTCGTCCGCAGGCATATCGGACCTTCGCTTGAGGACATCGAGGAAATGGTTCGGTTGGTCGGAACACCGTCGCTCGACCAGCTCATAGATGATACGATTCCAGGGCGAATCAGACTCCAGACCTCGTTGGACCTACCGCCGGCGCGCTCTGAGGAAGGCGCTCTTCGGGATCTTCGCGAGATCATCGAACGAAACGAACCGCGCCAGTCCCTGATTGGCATGGGATACGCCAATTGCCACATCCCGGCCGTGATTCGCCGCAATATTCTCGAAAATCCCGGCTGGTACACAGCCTACACGCCGTACCAAGCGGAGATCGCGCAGGGCCGATTGGAGGCCCTCCTTAATTTCCAAACTCTGGTTTGCGACCTGACGGGAATGGATATTTCGAATGCGTCTCTCCTCGATGAGTCAACGGCAGCCGCCGAAGCCATGACTATGGCGCATGCGATCAAAGGCGGCAGCGCCTTCTTTGTGGCGGATGATTGCCACCCGCAGACCATCGCCGTTCTGCGCACCCGTGCCCACCCGCTCGGAATCCGACTTGTCATCGGACCGGTTTGGGACTTCACGTCGGAAGCGGTCTTCGGGGCTCTGATTCAATACCCTGCGACAGACGGAGTAGTACACGATCTCGGTCCGATCATCGAGCGAGTGCATGCCGAGGGCGCCCTGGCCGTGGTGGCCACCGAACTCCTGGCGTTGACCTTGATAAAACCGCCAGGAGAATACGGAAGCGATATCGTAATCGGCTCCGCTCAGCGCTTCGGTGTGCCCCTAGGCTACGGAGGGCCGCATGCCGCTTTCCTGGCGACGCGCGACGCGCACAAGCGTCGTATGCCTGGCCGTCTCGTTGGCGTCTCGCGGGACGCGGAGGGACGCCCGGCACTACGTCTCGCTTTACAGACGCGGGAACAACACATTCGCCGCGAAAAGGCCACCAGCAATATTTGCACAGCTCAAGTCCTCCTGGCGGTGATGGCATCAATGTTCGCCGTCTATCATGGCCCGCAAGGACTAAAATCCATCGCCGCAGGTATTCACCGACTGGCATGTCAGCTTGCCGGCGCGCTCAAGGAACGGGATTGGGCCGTGCATCCCGGCCCTTTTTTTGATACCATCCGTGTGTGGCTAGCGGGAGATCGCGCGGATCATCTCCTGGAACGTGCCATCGCGAGCGGGGTCAACCTTCGCAAGCTGGACGACCACGCGATAAGCCTGACCCTTGATGAGACGATGCAGGACATCTCGTCGCTCCTATCGGTTTTTGATTTGCATCCCGCCACCATCGAGACGGAACCGATCGAAGTGATCGGTAGTGGCCTAAAGCGGGAATCTCAGTTCCTTCGCCATCCTGTTTTCAATAGTTACCACAGTGAGACAGAACTCCTGCGGTACATCCACCGTCTCGAGTCTCGCGATCTTTCGCTAACCACCTCGATGATTCCCCTCGGCTCCTGCACAATGAAACTGAACGCCGCGGCAGAAATGCTCCCGGTGACGTGGGAAAAGATTGCGAATATTCATCCGTTCGCGCCATTGGATCAGACCAGAGGATATCAGGAGCTCTTTAGGCAGCTCGAGAGATGGCTGGGCGAGATTACGGGCTTTTCGGCAGTTTCCCTGCAACCTAACGCAGGCTCGCAGGGCGAATACGCCGGCCTGCTCGTCATTCGCGCGTATCATCACTCGCATGGCGAAACGAACCGGAATATCTGTCTCATCCCAACCTCGGCCCACGGCACAAATCCGGCAAGCGCGGCCATGGCGGGCATGCAGGTCATTCCCGTGGCATGTGATGAGTCGGGAAATATCGACCGTGCAGATCTTGACAGAAAGATTGAGGAGAACAAAGAAGCGCTAGCCGCCTTGATGATCACGTACCCGTCGACACACGGAGTGTTCGAGGAGTCTATTGAGGAAGTCTGTGCGAAGGTCCACGATGCAGGAGCGCTTGTTTACATGGACGGCGCGAACATGAACGCGCAGGTTGGTCTGTGCCGGCCGGCGGATATCGGCGCGGACGTTTGCCATCTCAACCTTCACAAGACCTTCTGTATTCCGCACGGGGGAGGGGGTCCAGGCGTCGGACCGATTTGTGTTGTGGAGCGCCTCGCTCCATTTCTGCCAGGTCATTCTGTCGTAAGCATCGGCGGACCTCACTCAATTGGCGAAATATCGGAAGCCCCTTGGGGAAGCGCGAGCATCCTGGTGATCTCGTGGATGTTCATCGCAATGATGGGAGCCGACGGGCTCACGGAAGCCACACGGGTGGCAATTCTAAGCGCGAATTACATCGCTGCGCGGCTGTCTCCCTATTTCCCGATTCTCTACAAAGGACGTAACGGCCGCGTCGCACACGAATGCATCCTCGACGTCCGCGATTGGAAACATCGGGCCAATACTGAGGTGGAGGATATTGCCAAACGTCTCATGGACTACGGCTTCCACGCGCCCACGATGAGCTGGCCGGTTCCCGGCACCCTTATGATCGAACCGACGGAGAGCGAGTCAAAGGTGGAACTCGATCGCTTCTGTGATGCCATGATCGCAATCCACGGCGAATTGTGCGCGATCGAGCGGGGCGAACTCTCGCCTACGGACAATCCGTTGAAATTCGCACCCCACACGGCGACGGCGGTGACCTCCGATTCCTGGAAGCATCCCTACAGTCGTGAGCTTGCTGCCTATCCCGCGCCATGGCTGAAAGAGCATAAATTCTGGCCGGCCGTAGCCCGCATCGACAATGTCTATGGCGACCGGAACATCTTTTGCTCCTGTCCGTCCGTCGAAGATTTTGCAGGAAAGAGCAAGGCTTAGCTTTGTCAGCACGGCACGATCAGTTCGGCGCCAGCGATTGACCTTCCGTTAGCTTTTGGAACTCTGGATCATCTCTCCATGTTGAGAACTTTGGATCGCTAATAAAGGCCTTGCGAAGGGAAGGACCGCCGAGTCTTATCGCGTGATTCGCCGCCTCATAGAACTCCTCCTTTTTGTTCAGCACGAAACACGCTCTTGCTAGCAGAAGATAGTTATGGACGTTTGAGGTCTCTATCAAGGTGAGACGCCTGGCAGCGTCCAGCGTCTTGGCCAGTTCTCCGTTCTCCTCGTAGTATCGAATGATAAATCTGAGCATGTCGGCATCTTCCGGAAAACTTATTAACGCCTGATCGATCAGGGGTGCAGCCTTGTTGGTATCTCCCACGCTCGAATAGAGTTCGATGAGCCGTCGCAATGTCTCTCCGCTCTTCGGTTGGGACGCGAGTGTTTGACGAAGTGCGCGGATTTCACCTTCAGTCTCCCTGCGCTTCTCAGCGTAGAATCGGAGCCGCCAAAGATCGATGCTGTTGGGGTCATCCGCAAGCGCACGATCGCATAGTTCAATGGCTTCCTCAAAATCCCCGCGATCCCAGAGATAAGCCGTCAGAGCGACAATCGATTCCGTATTTCCGGGCCAAAGAGCAAGCGCCTCGCGATATGCGCGTTCCGCTTCCGCAGACATTCTGCGATGTCTGTAGATGTTCGCGATGGTCTGGCGCAGCTTGGAGAAAGATCGCTGCGCATCAAAGTCCTTCTTGAAGTTGGGATCGCCGAGCAGACGGGCCGAATAGTCCCTCCAGTAGGCAAAGTCTCTTTCAACAACCTCCTTGGGAAGGGTCTCGAGCCTTGTCTTATTGAGTCTGTACAGAAGTCCGTGTGGGACGGCGTAGTCGTAGGTCCATCGTATCGGAAAGCTCTCCTCGATGAAGAACTCATGCTGATCGCGATTCTTTTCCCACAACCATCTTAGTATAACGCCGAAAATCTCGGTTCCCGCTCCCGAACCCCCGCTCTCCTGGTCTTTGATCGCGGCGATCCGGACCATTTCCTCCGTCTCCTCCTCGGTCGGGAAGACGAGAGGTTTAGGCGGATATGCGCCCTCGCGACCAAGCCACCGTTCAAGGGCGTTCGATGGTTTTGGGCGCGCGGTCGTGTACTGATCCCGAAGGTATTTCATATAGTTCGTCTCGCCCAACGCATTCTGCGTGATGATATAAAGGTCCCGCCGATCGAAGGACCGGTCGCGTTTGTTTCCTGCGGGCTGCAAGCTCTCTCCGAAGATCATGTAGGTTGGCACGAACCTCCCTGGGTCGGTACCCCCAATCACAACGCTGTCAGGCGGCAGGTCCTTCAGCATGTCGTGGCCATACATCCATCCGAACCAGCGATCTCTCTGGCCGGAAACGGCTTCGCTTTTTGCGAACGTAAGGAATGGGAGAATAAGGAGAAGTGGAGCCAGCCAAAACGCGTAGGCGCGAACCTTGGCAAGCTTAAGTACCAGCAGGCCGATGCCCAATCCGGAGAGCGTCGCGAAGATAAGGTTCGTGTAGGTATGGTACGGCATCTGCGTCCACCAATCGGCATTGTCGATCTTCGAATTGGCCGTCAACGGCTGAAGAAAGGCGGCGAGGACGAAGGCAATATGCAAGAGATAGATCCAAACACGCTTGGGCAGCTCAAGCCTGAAGACGAATACAAATGAAGCGAAGTATCCGATCAATCCAACGATCGAGAAGGCTTTGATAAGTTGCTGCCAGAAGAACCCAACCCAAAGCTGTGCACTTTGAAGCCTGTTTGTCCGGACGGGCGCTCCGTTTTCTGGTCCCTGCTCGTCCGCTTTGAGTTGCGACGTTCCCATGAGCCGTCCCAGTGATTTGACGGTGACCACAGAAAGACTTCCCGGATACTGTGAACGATTAATTGAGAAGAAAAATCCCTCCATGTTCCGCGCGTATCCCCAGTTCATTGGGGGATTTGTGGAAGACGCGAGCGGCATGTACGCATAGGGCAAGAGACCGGCCGCAACAACAATTGGAAGGAACGCGATGAGTCTCCAACGAAGCCGACCCTTTCGTATCCACACGAACAGTCCGAACGCCAGGGCAACACAATAAAAGAAACGGATTGCGGTTTTGAGGACGGCCGGGTCCTCGGACAGAATGGCGAAAGCCAGATATCCAAGCAGGAGTGTCAGCACGCCGGCAAAAAGCCAGTCGATGAACGCCCGACGACGAAGCAAGAGAATGAGGAGGAACGGAAGCGGCGCGAGCGTCATGGTCAGCTGATGATTGCTGAAGGAAAGCGCGAGGGCGAAGAATGCGCCAAGCATGAGACGATCGCTCGCAGGACGCTGCACCCAGGAGTAGCAGAGAACAAGAAACACAGCGATCAGCAGGGCATGCAACGCATACACCTCAGCGATGACCGCCTGGGACCACATCGATTCGCTGAAAGCCAGCATGAGGGAAAACGAAAGGGCGACGACCCGCGGAAGAAGCCTTGCCCTGCCAACGAGGCGCACTCCATAGCACCAGATCTGTATGCTTGAGAGTAGTGCGGCGCACAAGCCAACCGCAAGTGCAGCGCACAAACCGCTGAAGATTGCAACTTCCCATGCGGCGTTGCCCAGTGGAAGGAGAAGGAAAAGCCAATTCAGCAGCGTCCAAAGTGGATAGCCGGTGGGGTGGGGTACTCCGAAATGCTGCGCCGCAACGACGAACTCGCCCGAATCCAACAACGTAACGTTCGGAGCAGCAGACCACGCGTAAACTGCAAAGCTTATCAGACCTGCAATGATACCGGTCACCCAATCCAACCACTCCCATACGTAAAGTCGCGAATGACTCCTGGAGGAGACGGCGAGCTTTGTAAGTACGGCACTCACTGGCACGTCTGTTGTAGGTCGCGACACGTCGTGTCAAAATCCCCGATGCACTGTCCCAGAACTCTGTATCTGCTCGGCTTCATCTTTTGAACATCGCAAGCTGAAGGACGCGCCAGATTGCCTCGACCGCGATTCCCAGGGTCATCTTCGTCTGTCCCGAACGGCGCTCAGTAAAGACGATCGGAACCTCCATGAGCAGTGCTCCGGCCTTCCAGAGAAAGAAATGTAGTTCGACCTGAAAACCGTAACCTTCCGTTCTAAATGTGTTCCAGTCCAGCCGGCGCAGCGCATCGCAGCGGATGGCCTTGAAGCCGCTCGTGGCATCGGTAAGGGGCAGGCCGGTCAATGCTCGAACAAACTTCGAGGCACCAATGCTGAGAAAAAGCCTGTCTTGGGGCCAGTTCAGCACGCGCACTCCACCACAATATCGCGACCCGATCGCCGCGTCGGCTCCACTTTCCAGCGCACTAAGAAGCCGTGGAATGTCGCCCGGATCATGAGACAGATCTGCATCGATTTGCACACAGGTGTCAAACCCGCGGGCCATTGCCCAGCGAAAGCCTTCCTTGTAGGCGCTACCAAGCCCCAGTTTGCCTCCACGTTCGACGAGGTGCACACGGCGCCCGAACTCCTCGTGTGATCGAACAGCCTCTCCCGTGCGATCGGGCGAGTTGTCGTCAATCACAACAATCTCCAGCGTCTGGTCTGCGATAAGCGCTCCGTCAAGAATCCTCTGTATTCCTGACGCTTCATTATACGTGGGAATGATAACAACCACCCGTCCCGTCTCGGACTTATTCAAACCGGCGATCGGTGGGGGCGGCACGCTTGCCTGCGGAGGGGGAGCGCTTTCCAGAAACGTCCGCCAACTCGCCGGCAGAAGCGAGAGCTTCTTAGACACCAGGAGAACGACTACGCCGGTCCAGCCGCAAATGGCCGTAAATACGCTGGCGAAATACCACCATGGTGGCTGGAATGACAATGTAACAGTCCCCGCCGCATCATCCAGACGGATCGCAAGAAAGGCACCGTACGCCTTCGCAATTTCAAGCGGGTGACCGGCGCGGAATGCCCTCCAGTCCGGGTGATAGGCCTCAGGGATGACGAGCCAACCAACACCCTGAAGCTGATCTATGGCGATCTCCTCCGCCGTCATTCTCCGGACAGCATCAACGGAAACCTTCGCCATCGGATTCGAAACGGGCTCGGTTGACCTTACAAGTCCGTCGGTGTCGCCGAACTGAGTTCGTTGGCCGACAGAAAGAAGCCCTTGCGCCGCGGCGGCCAGGGAACGGCGGGCAGTGTCCTCAGCCGGCTCATTGAGATCAACATACTGTCTTGCAAGTGCCGCCGGGTAGAGAGCATCCGCGTTCTCAAGCACGACGAAATGTTCATTCTCAAAAACGGGGGCGGCCAGGGACCTAAGGGATTCCTGAAGGTCCTGAGGAGTATCGGGATCCTTCTTATCAATCAAAAGGTGCGAGACCCCCGCGATGTTTAGAAAGGTGGTGAAGTCTTCCCGGGACAGAAAGGATGCGCGCTGGAGTTCGGCGACGCCCCGCAGCATCAAGTGGCTGTTGAAAGCCTCCGTTATGATTCCCCGCCCGGAAAGGATCGGAGTAAGCAGGTAGAAATACCGCCCCGAATACGGTGCAACTCTTCCAGGATGACCATTCTCGGCAAGAAACCGCTGCGCGGCGAGAAAATCGTCGAAAGTCTGGCGGTCCATTGGACCCTTAAAAAATGAGGGCACGGCACTTGCGGAGTCGGCGGCAGCCAACACGAGTAGAACTGCCGTAGCGGCCGCTCGCACGCCCCGGCTCTGCAGTTCATGAATCAGAAGGCGGGCGGCGAGGCCCGCCGCTACGCAGAAGCAAAATGCGCCACCCATCTGGAAGAAATCGTGCGGTGCACGGATATCGCCATAGAGCGAGAGCCTTTCTATCAACCGGAACCCCGGGACAAGAAAGTAGACGAGGATTGCCACAGCAACCAGCCACGACCGGGCCGGGAGCGAGCCCGGCATAATAAGCCAGATGGCCACCCCTTGCAGAGCGAGGAGTCCCCACGAGATCGCGATTGCGGGATCCCACGCTGAGTCCGCATGGGAAAGAAAGGCAAGTTGGCCGGACAATGCCGTGTTCACGCCCAGGCCCAACCAATGCGCAAACATGGCCAGAGCCAGGAAAAGCCGGAAGACCGTTGCCTCTGGAGTCTGCCACGCCGCGCGTTTGCGGAGGAAGAACAGTCCAGCCACGCAGGCCATTGCCGCAATTCCGACATACGACGAACTTGTCCTGACGTCGCTTTGCGGAGAAACGGGCCTTCCTGTGAGGAAACCTTCCCGATCGATCCACGAAATTATTGATTCGGCAGAGTATCCTTTTTGCCATCCTGCGAATGGTCCAAAATCAAACTTTGCAACGAGGCCTGTCTCTCTGAGGGATGGCAGATTCGGTAGACCAGCCAGAATCAGGAAAATACCGAGACAAACAAGCACGTTCCGACCAGACGGCGGAGTGAACTGCGCTCGCGCGATCCACACCCAAAGCGCGAAGGCGCCAAGAAGGGGAAGGACCAGAACGGCGATTTTGGCATAGGCTAATACAAGCAGGGAATTAGCCGCCGCGCAGAGGATTGCGCTCCAGGTATTCCGCTGCTCAAGAAAGCTGAGCACACTTAGGAACGCAGCGGGCATCGCCGCAAAGGCGAGCACATTTCCGACATGCTCCACATGCCCGAGGCGCAGCAGAATCGACGGAGCAAAGAGATACGCCGCACCACAGGAGAATGCACTCCACGGGGAAGCCGGGCACAGACGTCGAATGAAAGCAAACATCGCAAGCGGGCAAAGAAAAAGAAATGCCAGCGCAGCCAGCTTGGCTCCCACGTAAGGCCCCGCAATCGATGCACTCGTGAAAAGAATCAAATTGGTTAGGGCACCTAAGGAAAGGAATGCGAGCGAGCATCCCTGCAGATAGCTTGGCGTCCACCATGGAACTCCATGAACCGAGGCTGCCGCATTGGCATAGTCGACGACCTTGGCATAGTTTGCCAGGAGTTCCTGGTTCGACGGAGGCTGCCGCAGCCAGAAAAAACCAATGGCGCCAACGTAGATGAAAGTGACGGCCAGAAGAGCCAGCAAGGCGCGCGACATCAATGACTCTAAGAGGGATCGAATATTTCCGGCACTGATGCCACAAATCTAAGTCACGAGGCCATGGCGCTCGCCCGATGAACCGTACGCTCAACGCGACTTTTCGCCTCCTGGACAATGGGTGCGGCGACCTGCCGCCATGCAAAACGCCGACAGAAGTCCGTGTCAGGCAGATATCTCTTTCGCGTGCGTCCAAATCGGATTACAGCGTCCACAAACTCCCGGCAATCCGCAGCAAGACGCAAACCTTGAAAATTCGAAAACTCACGCCGGAGCGTTTCGAGTGGAAAGGCAACTATCGGCAATCCAAGACAGCGATACTCGAGGAACTTAAAAGAATAGATCATGTTAGTGGAAGGAACGGCCGGATACGGGATCATTCCGACATCGGCCGCCAGTGCGTGCCGGATGAGAGTCTCTACGTCCATGAAATCATACACATGCACACGAGCATGGGCTCCCAGGGGACTGCCAACGAGGATACTGCGGCATGGACCACCCCCAATAAGCAATGCGTGAAAGTCAGGTGCTGCCGCGAGTAGTAAGGACACAATCTGAACAAGCTCCTGCATCCCATGATGCCGCTCAAGCGTTCCATAGAACACCGCCAAGGGCGCCTGTCCACAAATCGATTCGCGTATCTGCTCCGCTTCGGAGAAATCCGCACGGGACAACGCCAAAAATCTCTCCTGAACCCCGTCACGCGTCACCGATATTCTCGATCGCACACTCCCGCCGACCCGCGCCTCAATTTCGTCCGCCATGGCCGGCGTCACCACAAAGATCCTATCGTGAAGACCCGCAAGGTGACACTCGAACGAGCGGAATGCACGTTGCCAAAGCGGGGGACGTGTCCGCTTGTTCCAAAAGAAAAAGCTTAACAAGTCGGCCAGCACGATTGCTGTTGGAATCTGAGTAAGCTTTGCGACCGCATAAACGGGCAAGGCAAGGACGGTATTTCGGCAAATCAAGAGAGCAGGTTTCATCCGCCGGACCTTTCCTAACAGGGCGAAGAAATACAGGATGCTGTAAAGAGCATAGCGCACGGCGCGAAATGTTGCGTTTCTATGCATCCGGAATGGCCGGAAGGGCGCCAATCGCACGCCCGCGGCGCGACGTGCTCGCAGTAACGAGCCATTGAACGGCACAACCGCCACCGGTTCGAGTCCGGCGGCCTTCAATTCGCGGAGAATTGCAAGGTTCCCGCCGGTGCTTCCTCCGCTCAAGGGCCAAACGGGTTCGTGGCAACAGAAGAGCACTGGGCGTCGTTCTTCCGATCGGGCTAGCAAACGGAATCTATCCTTGCAAGCGCCTTGGCGCGCTTCTGTGGCGGACTCTGCCACGTGCTCCTAACGATTTTGCAACTCGACCGACAGAGCAGCCAGTTTTTTGCGCCCGTCAGAAAGCGCGGTGTAGTTCTCGTCCACGGAAGCAGCTTCGTACTTTTTCAGTTTCCCGTTCGTCCGAAGACGATGGAGCGGCGTGCCTTCGATCTCGGCCGTGCCGGAGAGTTGATGGGAATTTAGCGGAATCGAGCGTATGAAATCGAGCGTCTCGCGCATCTGCTCCGGCGTCTCACCTGGCAGACCGATGGTAAAGGTACCGTGGACTGTCATGCCAAGTTTCCGCAAGTGGCGCACGACGTCCTTCGCATAAGCAAGATCGAGGTGCTTGTTCACGATCTTGTCCACGACATATTGATTTCCGCTTTCGAAGCCCAGCTTTACGCCATAGCATCCGGACTTCTTCATTACGTCCCAGGTTTCCATCTTGATAGTGTCGGCGCGGCACATCGCCGACCACGGCAAACCGATTCGCTTCATCATCTGGCACATCTCGACCGTGTGGCCCGTTCCAAGATTGAACGTGTCGTCGTCGAAATAGACCGATCGAAATCCGTACAAGTCTATGATATGTCTTAGATAGGGTTCCAGATAGTCGGAAGAGTAGTAGCGAACCGAACGCTTACCTTCGCCGGTCGGATCGTTACCTGTCATTGTCGCAGGCCAAACGCAAAAGATGCACTTGTATGGACAGCCTCTGCTCGACCAAACTTGAGCATGCGGGCGCTTAACACCGACGGGCTTGCGATCCAGGTAACGCGTCGCCACAAACTCGTCGTACATTGGCCAGGGCGCCGCGTTCATTTCAGAAGCAGTCAAAAGCTGATGCTCAATCACTCCGGTCGCCCCCTCCAGCACTTGAACCGAACCCTTTTCATATTCTCCCTTGATGCATGCCACGACGGGCATCTCGGAAAGAATCTTGTCCGGTTCGCAATTCGTTATCGGGCCCGTGAGCACCAGCTTGCTCTTGGGAGAAATTTGATGGATCCTGTGAATAAGTCGCCGGTCATGCTCCCAGCTTGGCGTCGCAGACTCGAAGAAGATGAAGTCAAAATCTCCGGCACCCACGAAGTCGAAATAGCGCGCGTAGGATTCCCTGCGCACAATGCTATCACGCAGAGTGATGTCCGCCCCAGTCGCCTTGCAAGCGTATGACGCGGCGTAAGCCATGAAGAAAGGTTTCGGGCAGTACTCGAGCGGAAATCGCCACCCCGGAAAACTCAGGCTCTGAAAAGTGAAGGGCCAGCGCGAGCCGGCACGAATCCCCGCCCGAACAACTGGGAAAACGCCCCACTTGAATTCGAGATTCTCCCACCACGGAGGATTTGTGAAGAGGACCTTCATTGATTGAGCAAATAACTCATAACCTTCGTCGGGTAAAGCGCAACCACTCACACACAAACCAAGCGGGGACGGAACTCCCGCTTTGATGACACTCTAGAAATCGCTGAAGGTCATCGTCTGCCGGGGCTGACAGGAAGGCGCGGGTTCTCAAGTATAAGATAATTTGGACCGGACCAAACAACCGTCCACCGTTCCATCACCATTCTCTCGACCAGCTTATCCACATTGGGCTGCAAGAATGTCCAGCGCTTGTCGATGTCTCCAACAACGGCGAATCTCGCGTGCTCGAGACCGGCATTGTAGCGAAATTGAGCTCTGGCCAGAGGTATTTCAAATGGCCAGGTTGGCAGACCCTCCCAACTCGTTGCCTGTTGAAAGTCTGCGGTACGCGCATTGAGCAACCAGGAGATGTTGGCATGGCAGATTACGAGGTCATCGGGGGTTATGCGTCCGTTCAGCCAGCGCGCTGCCTGTTCAACCTCATCGGGCGATTGGGTCGTCCAATAAGAGATCCTTGGTTTCAAGCTCCCTGAAAGGGACTTCGGGACGAGGCTGACGGCGCCCAGGATCGGAACAGACAATAGTATCGCTTGCGCTCCGCGCACAATCTGCAGACGAACGCCGCGTCGACGAGCAAATTGGAATATCCTTCTCTCGGCTGCTCCGTAGGCAATCATCATCAACGGCAGAAAGATAATCGCCTGATAGTAAAAGACTGAGAGATTTTGCCGGTTCTGAACCAACAACAGGGAGACCATTAGACCGCCAAGCCCAATAGCGTAAAATCTCCGGCACAAGCAAAAGAGAAGCATCAGGGCGCCGACTGCATGCACGATGTCCTGGCTGAAAAAGCGAAGGACATTCAGTGCGATTTGCGCAATAGAGGCGCCGCTCTCCCGGCTCGAATGCGTGTAGAAGCGAAGAGTTGCGGCGAGGTCTGACCAAAGAAAGTCATTTGGCCTAGTCATGAGCCATCCAAGAAACAGCGACGAGCCGACTACAGCCATGGCCGGAACAAAGAGCCACGGCCAGGATCTTGGGCGCTTCAGTCGAATCAGCAGAGTCGGAACACAGCCGTACAAGAAGAGCGGCAAGGCGGCTGCTGAAAGCGCCAGCCCTGCACCGGCTCTGATATCATTTCGCCGTCGAGCTGGTCTGCTCAAAGCGAGAAAAGTGATCGCAAATCCTAGAGCGATCAGATTGTGGGTAAAAACCCAGCGAAAATGAATTACCGACTGTTCGTAAGAAATAAAAAGCAACGCGGCGAACAAGGATGGGAGAACCCCGAGAATATTGCGGCCATAAAGATAAATGACCAGCGCGACTCCGAGAGCGAGCAGGGTGTTGGCAACGCGTGCGCCAAGGATATCGCCCTTGAAGAGTCGAGCGAACCAACCGACAAGGAGTTCGTAGCCCGGCTGATAGGGAGCGTAGGGATGCCAGAACGTATTCCAAACAGCGCGATGCGCAGCGATGCCGCGCGTCAAGTCAAGACCTGCCGAGAGAGCCACAGTTTCGTCACCGTACCAGGCCGGGCTTGTTCTAAGATGTGGAAGATATAGCACGCTCCAGACCGCAAGAATCAAAGCGAGCGGAAGAATCAACGCGAGTCTTCGGATGCTTCTGAAAGAAGAGGGACGTTCTCTAGCGCCGAACTTGCGATCCATCGGACCCGCGGAATCTATGACACTTCATGTCGATGTTCGACAGGCGGTCCATTCCTTAGCCGCCAATTCCACGCTTCGACGATTTCCTCGACGATGTCCGGAAGGGAGACTTTGATATCCCAGTTAGGATAGTGAGATCTGATCTTCCGGAGGTCGCTGTAATAGCAAATGTGGTCGCCGATGCGGCTGTCTTCAAGAATCACGTAGTTCTGACTCCTGCCTGAGAATCTCTCGGCAAGCGCGAATGCCTCGAGGATCGAGCACGAGTTCTGCCTGCCGCCACCGAGGTTGTAGACCTCGGCGGTGCGAGATTCCTCGATGAACTCCCACATAAAGCGAACCACATCACTTGCGTGGATGTTATCGCGAACCTGTTTCCCTTTATAGCCATAGACCTTGTACTGGCGGCCTTCCACGTTGCACCTGATCAAGTAGCCTAGGAAGCCGTGCAATTCGACAGCGGCGTGTTGGGGGCCCGTCAGGCATCCGCAACGCAGGCAACACGTTGGCATGCCGAAACGGCGGCCATACTCCTGCACCAGAACGTCCGCCGCGAGCTTTGATGCGCCGAAGACCGAGTGCGTCGACTGATCGACGGGAAAATCTTCGGGAATGCCTTGCTGGAAGCGCGGATCGGCAAAATCCCACCGCATTGTCGATTCTTCCAGCGCAATCGTGTTTGGACGATCTCCGTAGACCTTGTTGGTCGAAACGTAAACGAACGGAGACTCCGGTGAGAATTGCCGTGCAGCCTCGAGCAGGTTGAGCGTGCCGGTGGCGTTGATGTCGAAGTCGTCGAAGGGAATGTCTGCCGATCGATCATGCGACGGCTGGGCAGCGCAATGGATAATTGCCGAGGGACGCAGCTCTTCGATCAGTCGGCTCACGCCGTGGCGATCTCGTATATCGAGTTCGTGATGAACGAACCCCGCGACCTCGCGGGTGAGACGCTGCTGGTTTAAACGCGTGTCCCCTTGGGGCCCGAAGAGCACCGCCCGTTGGTTGTTGTCGATGCCGTGAACCTTGCACCCCCTTCCGGCAAAGTACACGCAAGCTTCCGAGCCGATAAGGCCCGAGGAACCGGTGACGAGGATCGTTTTCAAGGCGAAGCGCTGTATTTCTGCCCGTGGGTATCAGATTGGCAAGACGAGATACTTTCAACAGAATCGAAGGTTTCGCCACTCTTCTTTGGCAAGGCGCAGCAAACGTCCCAAGCGTGTCGCTCGCGGAACACGCCGCAGTGGTGTGGAGGGGTCGCACAACGCCTTCTCGCTCATTGCGACTGTGTGGGCGCCTTGCGGTAGTCGCCGCGGGAGAAGTATTTTTCGAGCCAGATATAAAGGCAGATGAAAAGATATCGACTGCCCATTTCCCGAATTGCCAGCTTTCCGACACCATGCCGTCTGTTGCGCCATGTAATGGGTATGACGGTCCAGCTATACCCTCGCACGATGGCCTTGAGCGGCAACTCGACCGTAATATTGAAGTGAGGAGAAAGAATGGGCCGCACGCCGTCAATGACCGTCTTCCGATAAGCCTTGAACGCGTTTGTTGTGTCATTCAGGCGATGACGGAAAAGAAGGCGAATAAACCCATTTGCGAGGCGGTTAAGAATGAGTTTTGACAATGGATAGTCGAAGACGCGTCCTCCACGAATAAAGCGGCTCCCAAAGACGCAATCGTACCCTTCCTGCAGCTTCTCCCAGTAACGAACCACGTCGCGGCTTTCGTCCGAGTCATCAGCCATCATGATGACTGCGGCGTCGCCGTGCATCGCGTTCAGTCCACAAACGATCGCGCGGCCAAAACCGTGAGGCGCAGGATTCTTGATGGCTCTGAGGGTCGGAATGCTCTTCCGCTCATTTTGAAGAACTTCCCATGTGTGGTCGACGCTCCCGTCGTCGACGACGACAATCTCGTTCGGAATGCAACGAAGGCTCAGTTCCTGGTAAAGGCCTCGAACCGTCGCCGCGATGCAGCCCTCTTCATCGCGAGCCGGAATGACAACGGAGAGACACCTCAACGGGGTTGGTGTGTCATTCACGTCGGACGGTCAGGTGCGCGCGAAGGATTGCCTGACTCGCATGGCTCAAACGTGATCTGCCGCCCCGTTCATCTCCGCCTCGATTCTCCCGCGCTCCGAGGCGCTCACCCTGTCGATAAACAGGATGCCTTGGAGATGATCGTGCTCGTGCTGAACTGCCCGAGCAAGGAGGCCCCCCGCCTCAAACTCTATGATCTTCTCATCGAGTGATTGCGCCCTGACTCGAACCGAACCCGGCCGAGTAACATCGCTCCGGGCGCCAGGAAAACTCAGGCAACCTTCAACGCCCGTTTCAGGTTTGCCAAAGGGCTCAACCTCGGGATTGAGAAGGACAAGCGGCATGTGAGCCTCGATTTCGACCGGGTTGCCGTCGATGCGAAGAACGCTCGGCCGGTCCTTGACGCCGGTGACGTCGATTACACAAAGCTGAATGGGCATGCCCACCTGTTGAGCAGCCAGACCGACGCCATCGGCCTCGTACATCGTCTCCAGCATGTCCTCCGCCAAGGCTCGGACCCGAGCATCTACCTTCTCGATCCGCCGTCCCTTGGCGCGAAGGGCGGGATGGCCATATTGGACGATTTCCAAGGTCATGATAATTGCTTACAATACCGCGCGAGCCGCCATTCTATCAACCCATTAACCAAAGTCTCATTTCCGCTCCTCGGGTTGGGTGAAGGCGGGGATGTTCTTGATGCCCGCGTCCCTGAGAGCGTCCAAGGCACTTACAACAACGCCAAAAGGAGCCTCCCGATCCGCCTGCATCGCGATAGGACGAGAGGGCGCCTGCGAGCGCAGGCTCTTGAGAGCCTCTCCGAGGGTGTCAAGCGTAACGGGCTTTTCGTCGAGCGTGATCTGCTCGGCGCTCTTGATGCGCAGCACGGCCGGTTCATCTTTCTCCGCGGGAGCCTGCTCGGCGGTCTTCGATTCGGGGAGATTGATCTGAAGCTGAGGCTGGTTCTTTCTGAACGTCGTGGTGACGATGAAGAAAATCAGCAGAATGGCCAGGATGTCGATCAGGGACACAATAATAATCGAGGGAGCCCGGCGCTTGCGGCTGTAAAACCTCACGAGACCGCCTCCACAACGGGCGTCTCACCGGGTGGGTAGCACTTGACGACAAGATCCGCCACAAGGGATTCCATCTCGACGGCCATCACTTCAATCCGGCGCTGAAAATAGTTGTAGGTAATGAGACTCGGAACTGCGACAGCAAGGCCCACGATAGTGGTATTCAGGGCCTCTGCGATGCCGCGGGCAACGGCAACAGGGTCCGTGCCGATGCCTGCAAAGATTCCGACCAAGCCAGACAACGTGCCGAGCAGTCCCAGCAGGGGAGCAATTCCAGTGGTAATCTCCAGAATTACCAAACCGCTTTCCAGCCGCGCAACTTCGTGGCGGGCCTTGGTCTGAACGGCTTCAACAGCTTCGGCCCTGGACCACGTAAGATGCTTTATCAAAGTGCTCAAGACCCGGCCGAGAGAGGAAGGGTACCGCGTGATGAGCCGCTCGAGCTTGTCGAGGTCGTCCCCGGGTTGAAGGCTTTCAATCTCGGCGGCAAGGACGGGCGGGATTATCGACCTTTCGCGGAGCGCATTGCCGCGCAAGACAATAACCGTTCCTGCGGCTACCGACACAATCAACAATATAATCATGAAAAACCCACCCTTGATGAAAAAGGCGAGGGCACCCTGAATGATCGAGGCAATGAGCAATTCCATTAGTTTGAAAGGATAGTAAACGAGTATTCGATTTCGATGCGGCCGCTTTCGAGCATTGGTACAAGTTCTTTAGGAATCGGAGGAATTTCGGCTTCCATGATCGCCCGCACCGTGCAAGACGCAAAGCTCTCGTTTGAGCTGTTGCGCAGCACCTGCACCCGCTCGACCTTGCCGCTCTCTCGGACTACGAACCGGACTTCCACGGTGCCAACATTCAGCAGTCCCATATTCTCCGTGACATAGTAGTACCAGCGGGACCCGATGGCATCGGAAAGCATCTTCTTGTAACGGCCCAGAGGGGTGGCGGTGGCACTTACGGCGGAGCGCCCACGGTTGGAAATGTTGCCCCGGATGCGGGTGATCCGGGTTTGGGGCTGATAGCCCGGAGGCTTTGGTGTCTGCGGTTGCCGCTGTTCTTGAACAGCCTTCGCAGTTTTCGGACGGGGAGGACTTTTCGGCTTAGGCGGTTCGAGCAACGCAAGCTGAGTACTCGGTCTGGGTGTGATCTTCGGCTTGGCCTCTGCCGTCTCTTGCTCGGGGGGCGTTTCCTGCTGGGGCTGGACGGCGGGCGTTGAGGGACGCGGCATGGGGCCTGCCGTATATTCTTTGTTCTCAAGGCTGAGTGCAGGGCTTTCGGTCCCGTCCTGCGTCGGCACCGGAGCATCTCCCGTGGCGGGCAATGGCGCCGCAGCCTTGGTATCCTTGTCCGACTCGAAAGCGGAATCTTCAGGCGGCTTGTCTGTCCGTTGGGATTCACTCGTTTCGACGTAGGACGGTTTTTGCTTTGGCGGCGATTCCGGAGGCGCGACGATGGTCAACTCGACGGGTGGTTCTTCGGCCGGCGCAACGATCATAGGCGGGCGAAAGGCGATTACAAACGTTGCGAACACGATGACGAAAAGGTGGATGAAAACGGAGGCGACAAACGCCGCGACGGCTTTCCGACGGTAATCGTCGCGCCAGGTTGCGAGCGTTGCCAAGCTCATGCGGGCAGAGTCTTGCTCATGCGCGCGTGATGAAACAAATATTGCTGAACATAACCCGCATACGATCCGAACTGACGATTTGAAAACCTCTCCAACTCAAGAAGTGAAGTCGTGGGCTTATGCATGGCGCGAAGGATCCGTGCAATCCAAATATCCACGGGAACCACGTCAAGTCGTTCGTATGCAAAGAGCAATATGCAGTTCGCGACTTTGCGTCCCACGCCGGGCAAGCGACAGAGCTGATCACGCGCCACTGAGGTAGTCTCTCCCTCGAGGGCGTCGAGATCGATCTTCCCGGATTCGACGGCGATTGCTGATCCGAGAAGGCTCTTTGCGCGGAAGCCAAGCTTGCACTCCCGAAGTTCACACTCTGTTGCCTTCGCCAGCCGTGATGCCGGCGGGAAGGCGTTTACGAGCGAACCTGGTATTTGGTCGCCGTAGCGGGCGCGCAATTGAAGCGAAATCTGGCGGATGTGCCCGACCTGCTTCATCGGCGAGGTGATGAAGGTCGCGAGGCACTCCCATTTTGGCTGCCTAAGGATACGCAGACCCCTGCAGCTCGCGAGCGCCGCGCGGCTGAAAGGATCGGAAGGAAAATCGGCATAGACCATCTCCAACGGGTGATCGAGCGAAAAGTAATTTCGAGCAAGGTTCTCATGCGCAGCGTGCACGCGAAGTGTCGCGCCACATTGTTCAGCGTAAAGCGGCGTGCGATCGACAAGGATCTGCCAGCCCGTGCCATACGGCATTGCATGAAATACCTGTCCGCTTTCGAGTGTTCGCCGCAAGTCGAACTCCGACACGGGAAGCTCCACGAAGACTTCACGACTCATCCGGCAAAGGCTCCGAGTTACAGCGCTGCTCCCGGACCGGAACTGCGGCCCGCACCTGGCCCGCCAAGATTCCTTGAAGCCTCAAGGCGAAAGGTTGGCAACTGCCGAATGCTGCCGACGACATCATTGGAGGCCGATTGCAACGGATCAAAACTTTCACTGCGAAGCCTACGACTCAAGCAGCGCCGGGTCGCCATAAAGCGTCGAGGGAGACGCTGAAGCAATGCGAACTTCGAAAATCTCTCCGACATGACGGGGGGACCCTTCGAAGACGACAATCTTATTGGTGCGCGTGCGGCCAGTCAAACGCTTCGGATTGTTCTTGCTGGGACCTTCGCACAGGATCTCTACGCGTCGTCCGACATGGGCGTCCAGCTTCTGCTTTGAGTGATGATTGACGACCGAAAGAAGATCATGGTTGCGATGTTCCTTCGTCTCCTCCGAAACCTGTTCCTGCATCGCCGCCGCCGGAGTATCGCGGCGCGGCGAATATCGAAAGACAAAGGCATTGTCGAAACCCACGCCATCTGCGAGATCGCGCGTCGCCCTGTAGTCCTCATCCGTCTCTCCTGGAAAGCCGACGATGATGTCCGTTGTAATGGCAATACCCGGACGCGCCGTGCGCAGCCCATCCACGAGACGCAGATAGGCTTCGGAATCGTATCCCCTTCGCATCAGCTTGAGGATGCGATTCGAACCGCTCTGAAGAGGAAGGTGAACGTGCTCGACCAGCTTTTCCAGCCGTCCGAAGGCGCCAAGAAGATCTTTGCGAAATCCTATGGGATGCGGAGAGGTGAAGCGCACGCGGGCAATGCCTTCAACCGCACAGACTGCTTCGAGCAACTGAACGAACGGGCTAAGGCCATCACGTTTCTCGAATTCATGTCGACCGTAGAGATTGACTATCTGGCCAAGCAGCGTGACTTCTTTCACGCCTTTTGCGACAAGCGCGCGAACTTCATCAACAATTTCAGCAATCGGGCGACTCCGCTCCGACCCTCGCGTTTGCGGCACAATGCAAAATGCGCAATGCATATTGCAGCCTTGCATGATGGAGACGAAGGCTGTTGCCTGTGCCCCGTGAAGATGATCCCGAATCGCCGATTGCGAGCCCTTCTCTTCGCAAACATCCACGATCGGCAGACGCTCGTCATCCATGCGCTCTTCGCTTCTCCGCCGAACGAGTTCATCCACATAGTCCGCAACACGATGAAACTTTTGAGTTCCCGCGATCAAATCGACCTGAATTGAGGAATTCAGCAGTTCCATGCCACGGCTCTGCGCCATGCAGCCAAGGTAACCCAGGATCAGATGAGGACGCTTCTCGCGAAGACGCTGGAGCATCCCCATTTTCCCAATCGCCTTTTGCTCTGCCATGTCGCGCACACTGCACGTATTCAAAAGGATCACATCGGCCTCTGCCTCGTCCTCTACGAGTCTGTAGCCGCGCACAACCAGCGACCTGGCAACGTGCTCGGAATCGCGCTCGTTCATCTGGCAGCCATAAGTCTTGATGTAAACGTTGGGCATGATTCGGAAAGGCAAAGGTAATGCCCGGGGAAAAAATTTCCAGTCCGTACAATTCGCGCAGTCGCATTACAAAAAACCTCTTGTTATTTCCCTCCCGTCGCGCGGATGCTTCGTTGCCATGACCAAGTCCACCCCAGCCAAGGAAGGCTACACAATGCCCGCCGAGTGGGAGCCGCACGAGGCGACGTGGATCTCATGGCCCCATCCGGACGGTGCAAGTTTTCCGTCCGCGTACGATCGAGTGGTTCCCGTATTTGTCGATATGGTTAAGGCGCTGATAGAGTCGGAGATTGTGCGCATCAATGTGAGAGATACAGCACAGGAGACGAAAGTGCGTACGCTGCTGGGCGACAGTCCGCCCGAGCGTATCGAGTATTTTCAAGTTCCGACCAACGAGCCATGGTGTCGCGACCACGGGCCGATCTTCCTCAAGCGCAAGGAGAATCCTCGAATCGCAGCGGTCAACTTCGGATTCAACGCGTGGGGGTACAAGCTTTCACCGTTTGAGGACGACGACGCGGCTGCAACACTTATCGCCAAGAAAATCGGTATTCCTGTCTTTGATTTTGGGGAGTTCATTCTGGAAGGCGGATCGATCGAGGTGAATGGACAAGGCACTGTGCTCACAACCGAATCGTGCCTGCTGAATCCCAATCGAAACCCGGATCTGTCCCGCGAGCAGATTGAGGCCAACCTGCGCAATGCTCTTGGTGTGACCCAAATCCTCTGGCTGGGCGATGGAATTGAAGGCGACGATACGGACGGACATATCGATGACATCACCCGCTTCGTCAGCCCGAACACCGTAGTCACCGTTGTCGAGGAAGACGAGGACGATCCCAACTACGAACCTCTCGAACTGAATCTGCAACGCCTTCGCACCATGCAGCTTTCGAACGGTACGCCACTGCGTGTTTTGAAACTTCCCATGCCTTCGCGCATCGTTCGCGACGGACAACGGCTCCCCGCAAGCTACGCGAACTTCTACGTTGGGAATACCGTGGTCCTCTTGCCCGTTTATCACGACACAAACGATGCGTGGGCCGCCTCGGTATTGAAGGAAGCTTTTCCCCACAGGCGCATCGTTCCCATTGACTGCCGCGAACTCATCTGGGGACTCGGCGCCTTCCATTGCCTCACGCAGCAACAGCCGGCCGCATAAACTGCTTGCGCAGACACTTCGAGCCTGTAAAATGCCATGTTCCTTATGGCAAAAACATCCTGGTTTGAGCGCGACAAGCGCAAACGCAAGACCGTGCAAAAGTACGCTGAGCTTCGCGCAGAACTCAAGGCGAAGAAGGACTATTCTTCGCTCGCTCAGTTGCCTCGCGACGCCAGTCCGACCAGACTTGTCAACCGATGCCAGGTGACTGGTCGCCGTCGTGCGTTCATGCGCCGCTTCAAGATGTCGCGTATCACGTTTCGTGAGCTCGCCGCAGCCGGCATGATTCCTGGCGTGACAAAGTCGAGTTGGTAGGTTGCGGTCAGGCGCGGAGAGGGCAGAGACGTGCCGATCTACGAATACGAAGTGGTGGACGGCGAGTGCCGGGCGTGCGGAGGCCGCTTCGAGTTGCGCCGGCCCGCGGAGCGTCCGCCGTTGACACACTGTCCCCTTTGCAAAAAGCCGGTGTGCAAGGTGATTTCGGGCGTAAATTCTACAAGAATCTCACGGCCATTCAGCGCGTCGGACGCCAAGAAGGCGGGGTTCTCCGTCTGGGAAAGGCGCGAAAAAGGTCTCTACGAAAAGTTGTAGATTTCTAGGCATGCCATTGCCGTGTTGACGTGAACGTCGACAACCTTTGTTAGGTCGGGCGCATAGCCCCCCGCAAGAACCCAGGCCGCCGGTATTCCATTCGACTTGGCGAATTCAAAAACCCTCTTGTCCCGAAGGAAGAGGTCTCGGTGGTCAAGGTCGAGCGGGGAGTAAGGGTCATCGCGCAGAGGATCAGCGCCGGCCTGGAAAAGCAGAAGATCCGGAGGCGATTCTGCGGTGAGCCAGGGCAGATGCTCCTCGAGAAGCCTTTCGAGGGACGCACCGTCATTTTCGGACGGAAGTATCGGCACTGAAAAGTGGTTGTCGCCGTCCAAGTGGCGCCGCACGGTCACATCGCGATGCGGAACATTGTTGGCATAGTCATTGCCGTAGATCGATAAGGCCCTAATCCACGGACGGGAGGCGACAAGGGAGGCGGTTCCGTTGCCATAATGGAGATCCAGATCGAGGATTGCTGCGGAGCGGATTTGACCCTCCGCCCAAAGGGTATCGAGAGCAATCACGAGCCCGTTAAATGTGCAAAATCCCTCGCCATGATCGGCGAACGCGTGATGGAAGCCGCTTGCCAGGGCGCCCGAGACGCGTTCGGCAAGGGCCGTCCTCGCGGCGGCAAGCACACCACCATTGGTCAAGAGCACACTGGAAAACAATTCGGGCGACCATGGGAATTTCTGAGATTCAGCGAGTTCTCGCGGCATCCCTGTCTTGACCGCCATAACATATTCGGAAGTGTGAACGCGGAGAAGATCACTCTCGGAGAGTGGCCGAGGACGCAAGATCTCAATCTCCGGCCACTTTCGCAATCGATCCGCAACCATCTCGAATTTTTGCATCGGCATCGTATGATTTCCGATGGGCGCCGCGAAACCGGGATCGTGGAACAGCTTTACGCTCATCTAGCTCGTTGGAGAGTGACTCTCTCGACAAAGGATTTCGCCCCGACCCCCCACGTCCCATTCATTGCTGCTAACGCGGATAAGTAGTCGGAGGCAATAGGTCGATGGACTCATCGGAGGCGGGATATCTTTCGAGACTGGCAAGGACCGGTGCCATGTCACGCTGCCGAAAGGTCTCTCCATACATGCGATAGAGAGCCTCAACGATAGAGAGAGTTTCGGCGCCGGAAATTGTCCGTTCGTCCTCTCGCCCCACACGTCGAATGATCAGCCCGAGCGAGAGAGGCTTTGGGCCTCCGGTCAGATCGATTTCGTCCGCCGCTCGAAAGTCGGGTTGCAAGTAGGGGATTCTGCGAGGATCGATCAACAGGTAGCCCGCCTTCTCATAGGCCTTCAAACGGGCAAAGCTCGCTGGGTCGTCGTGATCAAGGGGTTTCATTTCTCCGACGAGGGTTATGGGCGATCCGGGCGGGTGCCCTTGCTCGATAAGGCAATTGCGAGCGGACTGAATCGGCAGCGCCCGCAACCAGCCGGCGAGCCCCGTCCGTCGCCACTCCGAAGCGATGAAATTATGAGAAAGATGGACGATGGCTCTTTCGACGCCGCTGCGCACGATTGCCGTGTGATCGCGAACGGCCGCGAGTCTTCCTCGCGACCTCAATAGCATCAATCGGTACCGGAGGGCGTACCCATGAACAAGCTTGTGACCATCCCAGAGCAAACGCCTCGAAAGCACCGTCGGCTGTTCGACCTCGCTGCCGGCTCCAAACTCAGCCCAAAGGGCACCGAATGCGATATCGAATCCAGGATCGTCTGGAGACTCTACGCGGTGTAGTTCAATATCTGACCAGTCTCGTTCCAGGCTCTTCAAGTCCCCGGGCGCGAGGTCGGAAGGAATCATCCAATCCTGTAACATTTGGTCAAATCGATAGGCGACTCCCGGGCGGGATGCGTCACGGGAGTAATTGCTAGCCAACGTATTAGTCCAGACGTAGGTCGCACGTCAAATCGCTCTTCCTACCCCCTCGACACGGGCGTCCAACGAGTCTCACGGCCTCATTCTTGGCGAGCGGACGAAATGCGACGTCATTCGTGCCCATCTCGAACTGCGCGACGCTACGTCCGGACTCGCGATCGACGAGTGTCAGCGACAAAGGAAGCTGCGTCGAGATGCCCGGGTGCATCGACGGGTAGAGATTCGTCCGCCGATATCGAAGTCCCGAAAGAAAGGTGCCCGCGGAAGTACTGCGCAATTCGAGCGGACGGCCAGCCACATAAATTCGATAGCGTGCGTTAAAGGCAGTATCTGCACAGAATTCGAGACGCTGCATCGAGGTATCCACAAAGCGGCTTGTCGTTCCGCCTTCAACCGGCGTTTCGCAGAGTAGCGGCCAGCTTTCGAGCGCTCTGCGGACGCTGAGGCGAACGCCGCCTTTCTTCCACTCGAGAAAGGTCGGGAAACGCCAATTCCAGATCTCGCGGTAGATCCTGCGGTTCAGCTTAATTCCGCCCTTGTCGAGCTCGGCCAACACCGCTTCGAGATCGGTCCAAAGGCGTTCGGGCAGCAAGTATTCATCGTGGAGCTTTGTGCCAAATCGCCTGAGGTTCCGAGGCACCCGCGCGTCGAGAAGATAAGCTGCAAGGCAAGTCCAAAGCAACGCGACGCTCGACATCCAGTCAGCGCGCGGCAAGGACTCGATGGCACGGAATTCAATGAGTCCAAGGGCGCCCGCCGGCCAGGACGTGTTCCAAAACTTGTCGAAGCTCAACTCGCTGCGATGGGAGTTTCCCGTGACGTCTGTTTGAAGGTGACGGAGCGTTTCGTTAATGAGTTCCCTATGATCGCCAGCTGGAAGTGATTCGAGAAAGCTGTACGCCATATCAATGTCGTAGAGGTCACGGGCCGACTCGTCTGGTCGCGGCGCTTGAGAGGATGCGCCCACGTAGCACCCCGTAAAAAGATATGCCAGCGAGGGATGATGCTGCCAGAAACGCAAGATCGCCGCCAACCAGGCTGGCCGGCTGAAAAACGGATTCGCCTCCAGCCGGGGACCACCCCAAAGAAGATGGTTGCCACCACCAGTACCCTGCGGAAAATCCCAGGCAAATTCCTTCCAGGACCGCAGGCCCTCGGCCTCGCAACTGGCGGTGACCGTTTCAATCCACTGGGCATATTCATGCCAGCTCGAACACGCGGGGAGATTGACTTCAAGCACGCCGGGATCGGCAGCCAGGCCGAGAGTGATCCAACTCCCAGCTTCATCCGGCGGCGTATACCCTTGCAACTCAAGCTGCGCGACGCCGTTCCGTGACGCAGAGTCTTCGATAGCTGAAAGCAGCTCGAGAAACGGCTTCTGGAGAAGCGGCGGGATGAAGATCACTATCGCATCGCCATTCCTTTCTATGGAAACTGCCCTGCGAGGCACCGCTGGAGGCAACCGGTTCAGCGGAAGCCGCAATCCGGTCGGACCCTCCGCCTCCGATAGAACGCGAACGTCCTTTGCCAGCGCCCAGCGCGAGGATCGCCACGCCGAGTCTTCGTAGTCGATCGGCATCGCCAGGACATGAGCGTTGGGATTGCTCTTGTCGGTAAATTCGGCCCAATGTCCGGTGATGCCAAGGCTCTTGCAAATCCCATCCGCAAACCGCCGGACAGCGTCCTCCCGGGTCGGCGCAGATCGCTTGGGAAGACGAAAGAGCGGCGTGCCATCTCGATTGGCGAGGATTCGTACGACCCACCGCGGATTGACCTCGCCCGGGTACGATTTTCCCGGACAAAAGAATGTGGCAGATCCGGCCATGCGCCCGTTAAGAAGATTCTCGGCGACTTTCCACGCATAGGTCAGCTTCGTGGGACCGACCGCCGCATAGTTCCATTCGGGCCCCTCAGGGCTGATCGGGACATATGTCGGCTCGCCACCGAGCGTAAGCTGCACACCGTGCTTAT
>DATDAX010000292.1:0-5750 GCA_036525175.1 Terrimicrobiaceae bacterium
TGGCCTGAGTTGCCAAATCCTTTTCGTGCGCATGGACAAGGGTTCGGCGGGTGGCTCCTTCCAGGTAGTGGCGGTCCATGTAAATGGGCATTGGGATTCGTCTCCTAGTGTCGGCGCAGCCGGCGCTTCAATTCGCAGAGCCTAGCCTTAAACGGCCGTGCCAGGCCAAACCGAAACTAGCCCAACTTTGCCCTCTTGGAACGCAATTTCCTTGGGCTGCCGCTAGGACGCCTCCCTTGCGAAGCGACTGGAGCGGTGCCAAGGAAACTCACCACGCGCTTGAGCAGGAACGACGAGCGTACCTACTCCACTCCAAAGAAGAGGTTGTGAACGTGCGGCCAAAATATGATCGCTCCGATGATGGACGCACCTATCGCCGTCACCAAAACAGCGCCCGCCGCGACATCCTTGGCACGGCCAATAAGGGGATGAAAGTCCTTCGTGGCAGCGTCAGCAAGAAGTTCCAAGGCTGTATTCAGCGCTTCCGCTGTCCAAACGGAGGTGGCGGCAATCACGATCCAGCACCATTCGGCGGCGGTTAATTGAAAGAAAAATCCTGACGCAACAACGAGTATCGTGAGGGCAGCATGAATCCACGCGTTGTGTTGGGAGCGAAGAACGTAGAAGATCCCGTTTAGTGCGTGGCCGATGCTTTTAATTCGGCCGGCGAACTCAAAGGGACGACTCATGGTTGCGATGATCTATGGCGTGCCCCCGCATTCACTCCCGCAGTATGAACTCCATATCAGATCGCATGTCCACTGTGTCTTTTCCATGACGGATCGCTCTCAGGATCTTTATCCTGGGGGGGCGCCTTCTTGACAGGTCGCCCGCCGCTCCTTAAAATATTGTGTGACAACGACGGCGGCTCTAGGTGAGGAGAGGCGTACAAAGGTGAACCTTCCTGCCACCATTTGCATTATCGGTGCGATGACGGCTCTGCCAGCGCTCGGCGCAGGAAGTGCCCCCATTGTCACTCCGGAAGAGCAGGTGGCAAAGCAGGAAAGTCCCGCCGTAACCGCATACAACCAGGGCGTGGAACTGCTGAAAGGCAAGCGATTCGCGCAGGCTCAGAAAAAGTTTGAGCAGGCAGTGAAACTGGATCCGACATTCGCTGAGGCATACAACAATCTCGCCTTTACACTCAGAAGACAAGGGTCCGCCAATTATCAGAAATCCCTTGAGCTCTATAACAAGGCGATTCAACTAAAGCCAAAACTGGCCGAGGCCTACATGTACCGGGGCGTTCTCTACACTCAGATGGGCCGAAAGGCAGATGCCCAAGCCGACCTGGCCCGTCTCGAAAAGCTCAATGTGCGCCTGGCCAAGGAGCTTGAGGAATACATTCGAACCGGCAAGGAGGAAGATTACCTTTACGGTGCCACGAACTAGAGTCCGGGTACTTGAGGATCGAGGCCACTTCTTGATCGAGTTGCGACACGGAAGGATTCGCTGCTAAAGCAATGTTGCGCCTTTCGCAAGGCCGGGTCGCGCGATCTTGTCAATTTTCTCGAGCAGGCTTCGACCCAGAGTCACCGTCGACGCTTTGGCATTTTCGTCAACGCGCTCGGGCCGGCGCGTGCCTGGAATGGGAATAATATCTGGTCCCTGGTGCAAAAGCCATGCCAGCGCCAACTGCGCAGGCGTCACGCCCAACTCACGCGCCACCGCCAGGAGCGGCGCAAATCTGTCTCGGTTGGTGACAAGATTCCCGCCTGAGTATCGCGGGTTGTTGCGCCTAAAGTCGTCCGCGCCCAGCGGGTCAGTTTTGCCCGTTAAAAACCCGCTCCCTAGCGGTGACCAGGGGACCATCGCAATGCCAAGCGTTCGCAACGTCGGTAGAAGCTCGGCCTCGACCTCACGGCGCCAGAATACTCATATTGCACGGCAGCGATCGGGCTCACGGCATGTGCACGCTTCACCTGGTCAGCCGAGACGTTGCTCAAACCCAGATACCGTACTTTTCCGGCTTTCACGAACTCCGACATGGCTCCTACGGTTTCTTCAATGGGCGTGGCTGGGTCGGGGTAGTGAAGATACCAGAGATCGATTGCGTCTACCCCCAGTCGGTCCAAACTCGCGGCAAGCGCTTTCTTCGCATAAGCCGGACGCCCGTTGATCCTGAGGGAAAACCCCCATCCCGTCGGTAAATCCGATCCGGCATCGGCCGGGTCGAAAACGATACCGAACTTGGTACAAACGAACGCCTGATCGCGCCTTCCGCGAATCGCCCGGCCCACCAATGATTCGTTATGACCGTTTCCGTAGGCGTCGGCAGAATCAATCATCGTCATGCCGCACTCGAGCGCGCGGCATACTGTTGTTGCCCCTTCGTCATCGTCGGACGCCCCATAGTAACCCTCGAGCACCATGGCGCCGTATCCAATACAGCCGACCGACGGTCCCTCTTCGCCCAGTTGACGTTTCGGAATCATATTCACTCACTCACGCCGGCTATTGGCCATCGATCCAGGGCGGGCCTACGTTGCGGTTCAAAGCTTAGTCGGGCATTTTCCTAAAGCCGATTGAGATCCGGTTCCAGGCATTCATCAAGGCGATTGCGATGCTTAGATCGACGATCTCTTTCTCGGAGAAATATTCACAGAGCCTGTCATAGTCCCCATCGGGCGCGCGGGTTTGGGAAACGTGTGTCAGCGCCTCCGCCCAAGCTAAGGCTGCACATTCGCGCTCGTCGAAATAGGGGGATTCATGCCAAACGGGAAGTGTATCGAGACGCTGCTGCGTTTCTCCCAACCGCCTCGCCTGCTCCGTATGCAGGTCAACGCAATAGACACATCCGTTGATCTGTGAAACCCGAACCTCAACGAGAGCGCGAAGGTGAGGATCCAGGGTGGAAGATTCCAGATACTTTGTGACGCCGGCGAGCTTGTTTATGGCCTCGGGGGCAACTTCGTAATAGTTGATTCGCGACATGTTTGAATAGATGGCTTGCTTAGGGAGTGGACTCTGGAAGGCTCGTGCGGCCCGCCTTGGTTTTGCCGGGCAGCGTGAATCGGAAGGTCGATCCCACTCCTTCCTTTGTTTCGACGGTTACCTTCCCGCCCTGAGCCTCGACAAAGGTCTTCACAATTGCGAGCCCCAAGCCGGTCCCGCCTTCCTTCTGGGGATCTGTCTCGAGCTTTTTGAAGATATTCTCGAGGCGTTTTTCAGGAATACCGGCACCGTTGTCACTGACCCAGCATTCAACGGAACCTTCCGCATCGGTTTCCTGTGCGCTGACGACGACCTCGCCGCGCGGTGCATACGTGATCGCATTGGCAAGCAGGTTTTGGAACACGCGTCTTAGCAGGCCTGCATCGGCGTAAATGGTCAACTCTTCCGGGATTCTGTTGACGAGTTTTGTACCCGCAGTGTCCGCCACGGGATTCACATCCTGGATAGCCGATTCGACCAGCGGCCAAAGATCGAAGCCGCGAAGCTCCAGTTTGATACCCGCTTCGGTCTGTACATGGGCGCTCTCCTTCAGCACCTTGTCGATCAACGACTCGAGGTGGCCGACGTTCCGGCGGAGCGTTTTCAAGATGCGTGCCGTATCGGTGGAATCGCCTCGATTCGAGAGCTCGAGCTCCAGGATTCCCGTTGCCAACGCGATTGCATTCAGCGGCGTGCGGAGATCATGCGTCACGAAGGCCAAGTACTCATCACGACGCCTCTGCACTTCAAGAGCCTGCTGTGCCGCAAACGTCTGGATGGCCAATCCGATAGCCTCGTCGAACACGCGATTCAAAATGTGAAAAGCCTTTCCCGCTAGACTAAGGCCATTGCTTTCCGCCATGTCGTGGATGCATCCTCGGAGAATATTGTACTCCGCCGCGACTTCCACGATGTCAAAGCCGTCTTCGTATCGTTCGAGGCCATGGATCGGCGGGCTTCCCTCGAGGAGCGCCTCCGGGATTGTTTGATCCGCCACACACCGAAATGCTGTCGCCAGCTCGTCCAGCAGAGCGGGAACGTGATCGTTGAGTGTGGGAGTGTCCAGGTGCTTCGCGGATGGAAGCTCCCTCACTTGCTCTCTCCACCGCGCAAGCAAGGTTGCGCGCTCACTCTTGATAAGCGCCGCCAGTCGATCAAGATTTTTAGTATTCATTACGCTCGCTTAGAGGTTCCTAACCAACGGCGCCCACGCAGGGGCATCGCAGAATCTGTGTCGCCGCGTGTCAGGGGGTTTCGATCATAAGCTCGGAAAACACGATGCGAAATCCGGGACCCTGCGGCGCCGCGCACATGACCCCGATGTCAAGGACGGGCAGGCAATCGAGATAGGCAGTTCTAAGCATTGTGAAATCGACGCCGTTTACGGAATAAAAAACCTCGAGGCTGCATTCCTGCTTCTTGACACGAAACCAGACATCCCTCGGATTCGTGGGCAGCGGCGTTACCGACCAATCTGAATAATCATTAGTTACGACAACACTTGCCTGTTGTGTGCCGTCTACATACTCGATCCCGCACTTCATCCAGTATTCGTCAGACCTGCGCAACATGAGACCACCCTGATCGTAGAGTGACGCATAGTCGCCTCGGATTCGCACCTGAATCGAAAAATCACCAGAAACCCTTCTGAAAAAGAAGTGCCCGGAATCGTGAATGAAGCCGTAGTGCGTCTTTCGCCAAAAGTCCGTGTTCGGAGATGCGTCGACCGTCAATTGGCCTTGTTGAACATCCCAACCGCCCGGCGGGTTGAGCCATTGAAATGAGTCCCACATCGAGTAGTGACTTTGAAGAGGCGTTGTCTGGGCCGCTACTACCCTGCAAGCGGCGACGGATTTCCCCACCGCTCCCCGAACACGAATTGACTCAGGGGCTTTCGCTGCCGCGGCGTCGCATCGCGTTCTCTGAGCTCTTCCGGCAACTTCGCCGGGTCGCCTTTGTATCCGATTGCGATGGCAGTCCATGCCTCGGAATGCTCCGGGATGCCGTAAAGTTCACGAGCCCTGTCGGGAAGAATTCCAATCATTTGATGCACGAAAAGCCCTCTCGCTGTCGCTTCCAGGACAAGACTCGCTGCGGCGAGGCCGAGGTCATGGACCGCGGCACGGTTCTCTTTCCCATTGCGGGAAAATCTGAGGCTGACAACGCACAAGAGGAGAACAGGCGCAGCCTTCGCCCATTCCTGGTTGGCGTCGACGAGGCAGGAAAGGAGTTTCTCGAACTCCGCAGGTTTCTCCCGACTCGCGAGGATGAAGCTCCAGGGCTGCTCATTGTAGGAAGACGGTGCCCAGCGCGCCGCCTCAAGCAACGAACAAAGGTCGGCCGGTGCAACCTGACGGTCGTCGAAACCGTAGGGGCTCCACCTCTCCGCAAGGAGCTCGTGAATGGGATGATCTGTAAATGCGGTCTTTTGAGTCATAGGGGTGTCCTTATTGGCGCCTGATGGTGAAGGTCTGCGCGGACTGAGACAATACGTTGTTTCAGGCGCTCGGAGAAGAAAGTGTGGTGACCAGCGCATTAAAGTCCCAGCAATCCCACCCTTCCGTGATCTTCCCATCGCTCACAGTGACAAAGCTCATTCCACTGAAACTGACTTTTTTATGGGTAGGAGCGATTCCGGAGAAATCGCCATCGTGCGTTCCCTGAACCTCCCAATGCAGACAAGCCTGTGTGTCATCGCCAACCGATCTCAGAATGCGAACGGAAATATCGGGGAACGCACGCAATAGCGTATCATGAAAGCCGGAGAATTGAGTCGTGCCGCGGACCTGCATTCCCCCGGCAAGGTGCGCAACCGC
>DATDAX010000293.1:0-3988 GCA_036525175.1 Terrimicrobiaceae bacterium
TGCTCGTCCTGCCGCTCCTGCAACTCGAGCGCCCATTTCAGCCAGTCCATCTCCCAGCTAGCCTCGTAGAGGTCGAGCAGGCCTTGAATGAGAAATGCGTAGTCCTCGGCAAAACCTGGGATCGTGCTTGCCCCGCCACGCCAGCTTCGCAAAAGCCGGCCCTGTGACGTCAGGTTCATTCGCAAGAATCTTGCGGCATTCGCCGCGGCTTCGAGATAGCGAGGCTCATCAAGTGCCGCGCCTCCCTTTGCGAATGCTGAAATCATTAGTCCGTTCCAGGCCGTCAGAATCTTGTCGTCAACATGGGGACGCGGGCGTTGCACGCGTCGATCAAAAAGCTTCTTGCGCGCGGTCGCAAGAGACCTCGTGACGGTCTCCACAGAAATGTTCAGGATTCTCGCAGTAGTCGCTTCGTCCTGCCTTTCGATCAGAACGTTTTTCCCCGCGAACTCACCGTGCGGGTCGCTTGCTGCAGGCGCGTTACCCACTTCTTCGACTCCATAGTGGCGACAAAAAATGCGGGCTTCATCCTCTCCAAGGCTATCAATGATTTCCTGGTGGCTCCAGACGTAGTAGGCGCCCTCGGCGTGTTCGGGACGGCCATGAGCAAGCAAACTATCGGCATCCTCTGCGGAGAAAAAGCCTCCCTCCGGATGGGTCATGTCCCGCAGCACGTAATCGAGAGTCTCGCGAGCGATGTCCGCGAAAAATTCATCATGCGTGACCTGCCAAGCCTCGACAAATGAGACTGCAAGCTGGGCTTGATCATAGAGCATTTTCTCGAAATGCGGGACATGCCAGAACTCATCAACCGAATACCGGTGAAAGCCTCCTCCGAGATGATCACGCAGGCCTCCCGCGGCCATCCGGCGCAGAGTGAAGAGCGCCATCGTCGAGGCGCGATCTGCATCGTCACCCGACGCCCGCGTCGCAAACCGAAGCAGAAAGTTGAAGACCGACGGCCGTGGAAACTTGGGCGCACCGCCAAAGCCGCCGTGATCCGCGTCAAAGCTGCGGGCGAAGCTCTCGAACCCGAAAGCGAGCGGCTCTTCGTCCCGGCGGAATTCCGCGTCTTCCGAGCCCTTGTCCACTTGGGCGAGCGCTTCCATGACGCGGGCAGCCTCTCCTTCGACTCTTTTGCGGTCTTCGCGCCACAGGCGAGCGATCTGGCGGAGAATGTTGGGGAATCCCGCGCGCCCATAGCGGTTGTTGGGCGGGAAATAGGTCCCGCCATAAAAGGGGCGCCCATCCGGCGTAAGCCAAACGCTCATCGGCCACCCCCCTCCACCGGTTGTTGCCTGGACAAATGCCATATAGAGCCGGTCGACATCGGGTCGTTCCTCGCGGTCCACCTTGATATTGATGAAGTCTTCATTCATCAGCTTCGCAATCTCCGGATTTTCAAATGATTCATGGGCCATGACATGGCACCAATGGCAGGTTGAGTAGCCGATGGAGAGGAAGACCGGCTTGTTCAGCCTCTTGGCTTCGGCAAAAGCTTCTTCGGCCCACGGCCGCCAATCCACTGGGTTATCCTTGTGCTGGAGAAGATAGGGAGACTTTTCCTCGGCGAGACGGTTCATCGAGCAGAGCGTAACGCAAGACGAGCCGGCAATCAGCGCGAATTGCGAAAATCGCCCTTCCTCAGACTTTCAACGCGCCCACGGTCAGACGCTCATCCTGAGCGATAAGCTGCTGCCAAAGTTTCTTGTAGTCCGGTTCGTGGCGCTGATCCTGAAAGTCGGCCATGCGTTCGCGGAGTGCCACGATTTCCGCAATGCGCGACTGGAGTTCCTGCCAGGATTCCCGAAGGATGCGCGAAGCCCCCGCTTCGCGATCCCATAGGACCGCGTAGGAATCGATAAATTCCGCTGCATAGTTTGGTTCTGCGCGATCGTTCGGCTGCCACAAACCACGTGGCGGCTCGGTCGCCTCGAGAAGCATCGGTGCGATGTAGATATTGCTGAGGATCGCTTCGCGGTATTTTTGCCGCGCGCCGGTCTCGTCGCCTTGCAGCGTGAGGCAAAGCGCCCAACCGAAAAGAAATGAGGGCTCGGCAAAGTCGTGCGCGTATTCGCGCACGTATCGCTCAAAATGAAGCGCGGCAGCTTCAGAATTCTCATCGAGGAGATGGAGGAGTGGGATGAAAAACCGGACCCCCTGGTTGTCGCGGGCATTCAGGGAGAGAAGATCTTCAAACTGCGCGGCGGAGTCTCCATGGCGGCTCAGGTGCCAGAGTGTCATCGCGCGGCCGTACATCGCTCGGAGAACAAGCCTGGTCTCCCGATCGGCCCACCAATCAGGACTCTGGTCGCTCCAGCGCGGAGTTTCGCGGGCAATGACTTCGTCGTACGCCGCGAGGCAAACCTTCCAATTCCCGTGCTGAAACTCGACATCGGCCAGCTCGATGCGCGCTGAAGAGCAGTCGGCATCACGGGCGAGAGCGGACCGCAGCAGCGCGATCTTCTTGCGCGGTGAACGGATACGCAACGCCGTGTTCACAAGGCCGCGCGCCACGTCCTTCGAGCGCGGAGCAGAATCGTCATCGCGCGCAAAACGAAGCACAACCGTGCGCGCCAGAGCACGGAGTTCGTCCGGCCCACTACGGTCGAAGCGCTGGAATCGGATTTCCACGCGATGGTCCTGCGAAAACACCTTCCAGGCATCGTTGTCCCACTCGTCACTTGCGCAAATCGCCAGTCTGTCGGGTATGCCGAGCCGGTCGAAGAGCTTGATGAGAAGATTTTCCACCCTCACCTGATCGAGTTCCTCGAGGATGTCAGGAGCTGCAAGTGGCGCTCCGGCCGGATCACATACGATGAGCAGCGTCGGCAGGAAGTAATCGGTTCCCGCCGGCACGGGCTCCTCGAGGTCCAGCCAATAGACGAACCATGTCGTTTTGGATGACTTGAGGGGTTGGATCATCAGCTTTCAGGCTGCCAATTAATCTCCATGCGCTGTCTGCGCCCGAATCTGTCCGCGTAGAACAACTCGCCATGGCGGGCTCCGTGCTCATGCACAAGGCGAGTCACCTTGACGTCGAAGCAGCAATATTCCGCGATTTCCATCACCTTCCCTTCCCTCCACCAACGTATGGCGTCAAGTCCCTCGGCAATCTTGCCCACGCCAAGAGTGCCATGCGCCAGGTCGTCGAGCTTGAGGCGGTGGCCTGAGGCCTTCTCCACGTGCTGGAGGAGGTCCAGGGTGGGCAGATAGTGGGGGAGATCGAGGATCGTATAAGCCATGAGGACTTCGTAGTCGAAGTGAAGGATGTTGTAACCCACCACGAGGTCAGCCTTGCGCAGGCGGGTGACAAGGTCTCCGGCGCGGCTTTCGGTATAGATTTCGTAGGTGCCGTCGGCGGTGCTGTAAGTGACCCCCACAGACATTCCCATCTGGCACTTCTTGTCCCAGCCGCCCACATCGTTCGCGGTCCGTTGGGTTTCCAGGTCAAAATAAACAATGTCCATCGGCAGCCGTGCAGCATGCGAAAAATCCGTCGCCATTTCAACCCCCGGCAAGATCGGACCTCGAGGGTCATTTCTCGAGAAAGTCCCAGATCCCTTCCCAGCCCTCGCCCAGCGGTTGGGAAACGAATGCTTCGCATCGCACTCTATAGAGTGCCGCGAGTTTCGGGGCGAGACCCTCCTTGGAGAGCTGGTCGAAAGCGGCCTGCGCCACAGAAAAATCTCCGGCGCGATATTGAGCTCGCGCCACAACAAACGCTTCCACCCAATCGGCGTGCTCCGAACGATACGGAAAAAACAATCGCTCCGGCTTCTTGCGTCCCTTAACGCGCACCACATCGACCTCGAGAAACGAACACAGGTTGCGGGCCTTGCCCGCAATGCGCTCGTCAACGAGGATGTCGCAACCATAAATTCGGGTGAGTCCTTCGATGCGCGAGGCGAGATTGACGGTGTCACCGATGACGGTCATGTCCATTCTCTGCTGCGAGCCGATATTGCCGAATATCGCTGTTCCGTAG
>DATDAX010000294.1:0-6515 GCA_036525175.1 Terrimicrobiaceae bacterium
TATTTGCGACAGCGGGCGGCGGACGTGCAAGACATGGGACACCGCGTTCTGGAAGCGCTGGGGATTCAGCGACGCAAAATCCCCCGCCTGCCAGAACCCGGAATTCTCATCACCGAGGATTTGACGCCCGCGGATGTCGCCGGACTTTCGAGCGAATCAGTTCTAGGCGTCATTTGCCTGCAGGGCGGCAAGACGTCGCACGCTGCCATCCTTCTTCGCGCCCGGGGAATCCCAGCCGTCGCGAAAGCAAAATCCTTCTTCGATAGTGCCGGAATCGGTCTCCCCGAGGGCAAAACGACTGCCGCATTCGACGGCGAAAGTGGCGAACTCTGGCTCAACCCGTCGGCTGACAAATTACGCGACTTGCGAGCACGCAAGGAACTGCACGAGCAAGAAAGCCAAAGAGCAGCCCGCCTCAGCCACGAGCCCGCGATTACCAAAGACGGCCACGTCGTAGGTATCCTTGCAAATCTTGGCCACGCCGCCGAAGCCGCAGATGCCTTGAAAAGCGGCGCCGAAGGGGTCGGGCTGTTCCGCACCGAGTTTCTTTTCTTGAATCGCGACGATGCGCCGGGTGAAGAGGAACAATTCACGGCCCTACGTGAGGTCCGGGAAGTGATGGATCAACGGCCGGTGGTCGTCAGGACACTCGATATCGGCGGGGACAAGGTTGCACCCGGACTTGACCTGCCGCACGAAGCAAACCCCTTTCTCGGCGTGCGCGCCATTCGCCTTTGCCTCAGCCGCCGAGACCTCTTTCGCATCCACCTGCGTGCAATTCTGCGGGCCGGTCACGGCGGGAACTTCCGGATCATGTTTCCCATGATTGCCGATCCGCAGGAGCTCCGGGAAGCAAGGTCGGAACTGGAGAACGTCCACATTATGCTCGAAAATGAAAACGAGCCGCACGCATGGCCGATACCAGTGGGAATAATGATCGAAGTTCCCTCCGCAGCGCTTCTCGTCGACCAACTCGCCCGCATGGCCGATTTCTTTAGCATAGGAACCAACGATCTCACGCAATACGTGCTCGCGGCTGATCGCGACAATCCTGAACTTGCACAGCTACAGGACGCCCTTCACCCGGCTGTCTTGCGCCTTATTTCGCAAGTCACCATCACCGCCCATAAGTATGACAGGCACGTTGGAGTTTGCGGCGAAGCAGCCTCGGACCCGGCCGCCGTCCGTCTGCTTGTCGGGCTCGGTGTGGACGAATTGAGTCTCACGCCCACGCTTATCCCAAAGATCAAGGAGGCCATTCGCGCAATGAGCAAACGCGAAATGCAGATCCTCGCCGCGGATGCGCAGGGACTCGGCGCAGCTTCGGAAGTGCGGGCACTTCCGGGTCCCGCATAGCGCGTGCGGCGCTCGGTTCGCCACCGCTCGAACCTTTAAAGACGACGCGCCACCATGCCGGCGGCTCGCTTTCGCACTTGCGAAAGGCACGTCCTCGTGTCCAATGACCTGAGCGGAGAAGCTCCGCTTGAACGAACGAGCCATCACCAAAAATGAAACTTTACTCATTGATCGCCGCGGCGCTTCTCGCGGTGCTTAACGGCCTCTTGCTGATCCCGGCTATGAGCGCCTACACATTTCCGATCGCCGCGCTTGCGCTGGCGCTGGCGATCGCCCTCGTTGTGCTTTCCCTCGTCGGTCCGCGCGAAGCCCCCGCGCCAACGCCGGCACCGGTCGTCGCTCAGCCGCCGCCTGCCCCACCTGAAAATCAAGCAGAAGCAGAGGTGGTCGCCTTTGTCGGACTCCTCCAGGATAAAGGCCGCTTTGTGGATTTCTTAATGGATGACGTCGCGCTCTACAACGACGCACAGGTGGGAGCAGCAGCCAGGGTTGTTCACTACGGATGTCGGGACGTCCTGAATGAGCATTTCAAAGTCGCGCCTGTCTCCGAAGCCGAGGAGGGATCGCAAGTCACAGTTCCGGCAGGATACGCGGCCGACGAATATCGTCTCATGGGAAAAATCAGCGGAGAACCGCCTTTTAAGGGAGTTCTGCTCCACAAGGGTTGGAAGACGGAATCCATCAAGCTCCCGCGGATTCTCAAGGCCGGGAAAGCGCTTCCAAGCATCGCTCCAGCGGTCGTCGAGATCAAATAAGAAGCCCGGATTTCCAGGAGATGAGTGCACGATTCAGCTTGGGTATTGACCTGGGCACCAGCAACAGCGCGGTTGCAGCGGACGACTTCGAAAACGACCGCACCTCCATCGTTGAGATCACACAAATTCTGCGACCAAACCAGATCGGCGAAAAATCAACTCTACCGTCGGCGCTCTACATTCCACATCCCGACGAGTTCCCGGCGGACGAATTGAGGCTGCCATGGTCGAATCGGGCTGAGTCTGCCATTGTCGGTCACTTTGCACGCGATCACGGCGCGTTGATTCCCGATCGGTTCGTCACTTCCGCCAAATCGTGGCTCTCGAACTTTCATGTCGATCCGCGGCAGGCCGTCCTGCCTTGGAAGTCTGAGATCGAGGAGCCGAAGCTCTCGGCTTTTGACTGCTCGCGACTATATCTCGAACACCTCAAAGAAGGCTTCTTGTACGCCGAACGCATCCAGGGCAGGAATTGGGATCTGTCCGAAGGCCAGATCGTTCTTACCGTTCCGGCTTCCTTCGATGAAGCCGCGAGAAATCTAACGGCCGAGGCCGCTGAAGCCGCCGGCTTGGGAAAGGTGACTCTGCTCGAGGAGCCGCAAGCGGCCTTCTACGCATGGACCGCACAAGCCGGTACCGCCTGGCGCAGCCAAGTCAGCGCGGGCGACATCGTCCTGGTCTGCGATGTCGGCGGAGGAACTGCCGACTTCAGCTTGATCGCGATCAGCGGGAAAGATGGCAACCTCGAAGTCGAGCGCATCAGCGTGGGCGAACACATTCTGCTCGGCGGCGACAATATGGATCTCGCACTGGCATACGCCCTGCAGACGCAACTCGAAGGCGCAGGCAAGTCTATCGACTCTTGGCAGTTTCTGGCTCTCATTCATGCCGCGAGCCGGGCGAAGGTAGATCTGTTTAGCGATGATTCCATCGCGCAAGCGCCGATTTCGGTTCCGTCGCGCGGGTCGAGCCTCTTTGCGAAGACGGTCTCCACAGCCCTTGATCGAAGCATCCTCGAACAAATCGTTCTGGACGGGTTTTTCCCGATCACCAAGGTGACCGAGCTTCCCACTGAGACTCGCAGCTCAGGGTTGCAGGAATTTGGCCTCCCCTATGCGTCAGACCCGGTCGTCAGCAAACACCTCGCCAGATTTCTGACGCGCAGCCTGATGAATGTGAGGGCAAGTGACGCGCTCAAGTCGCTCGTTGGGCCAAGTGCCGAAGCTTCCGACTATCTCAAGCCCACCGCCGTCCTCTTCAATGGGGGCGTCTTCAACGCTGCGCCAATCCGCAAACGTGTTCTGGATCTCCTGGCTTCGTGGAATGAAGGCCGGGCGGTGCGTGAACTCCAAGGGTTTCAGCCGGATCTCGCGGTCGCCAAGGGAGCCGCCCTGTATGGACGCAACCGCGCAACCGGAAAGGGCATTCGCATCAAAGCGGGCACCGCCCGGTCGTACTACGTCGGGCTGGAATCCTCAATGCCTGCCATCCCAGGCTTTAAGCCTCCCATCAAGGCTCTCTGCGTCGTGCCACAGGGCATGGAGGAAGGAAGCGAGTTGCTGATCGAAGGGAAGCAATTTGGCTTGATGACTGGACAGCCCGCCGATTTTCGATTCTTTGCCTCCGAGGTGCGAAGCGGTGACACCCCCGGACAAATTATCCCAAATGCGGAGCGCGAACTCGAGGAAACCAATCGCATTGAGGTAACTCTGCCCGCGATAGAAGGTCTGCCCGAAGGACAACCCGTCCCGGTCCAAATAAATCCGGTGGTCACCGAACTCGGAAACCTCGAACTCTGGATGAAACATACCGGGTCCGACCGTCGCTGGAAGGTCGAGTTCCAGGTGCGGATGGAGTAGCAAGAAAATATGGACCGCGGATCTCGCGGCATGGATTCGACACGACCTATGACGACGCGCCCGTGACGCTCAAATTGCATACATGGCGGGTCAGTTCGCCATTACATGTCCGCACCTTCGCATCGTTTTGAATTTCAGGGGCGCCAAGCTCGAATCGATGCGTATCGTAGGAGAACTGCGGATCAACCCGGATCTGACGGACAAATCAAGGTCTCATTCGTTCCCTATGTGCAGCGACCGCCAGGAAAAATATGTCTAACGCTCGATTTAGCATTGGCATTGACCTGGGCACAACGAACTGCGCCATGGCTTTCGTGCCGCTTGATGGAGAGCTCTCCCAAAGCGAGATGTTTCCAATTCCCCAGTGGGAATCGCTCACCACCCTCAGCGAATCGCTCACTCTTCCGTCCTTTCTTTATCTGCCAAGGGAGAATGAGGCCGCGCAGATGCTCGGGAAGAATTTCGCCGGCCGTGAATGGATCGCAGGACGTTTCGCCCGCAGGCAGGCCGCGGAATCGCCAGGACGTGTGACGCACTCCGCCAAGTCCTGGCTTTGCCATCACGCGGTCGACCGCAACGCTCCATTTTTGCCATGGCGATCAGACGAAATTCCCGTCGAAAAAAGAATCTCGCCCATTCAGGCGTCGGCCCTCTTGCTCGAATACTTGCGCGGGGCTTGGGATGCGCGATTCGCTCGCCAAGGAGCGGATTTTCTCCATCAGGAAATCACCATCACTGTTCCCGCATCATTTGATGCGGTGGCTCAACGGCTCACCTTGGACGCAGCCAGTCAGGCCGGATTCACCGGCAATGTCCGCCTCCTTGAGGAACCGCAGGCTGCGTTCTACCGCTGGTTGGAAGAGCACGCGTCACCGGACGCCCTGCAGCTCGCCGAGACGGGTGCGTCTCACGTTCTCGTCGTCGACATTGGCGGAGGAACTTCCGATTTCAGCCTCTTCGAGGTAAGTCGAAAATCGGAATCATCGCTCCCTCACATCAAGCGCGTTGCCGTGAGCGACCACCTGTTGCTGGGAGGAGACAATATCGATCTCGCATTGGCACACCACATCGAACCGCGTCTCGCGAGCCAAGCTCTCTCCGCAACACAATGGAATTTCCTCGTCGCACGATGCCGCGACCTAAAGGAACATTGCCTGTCGGGTTCACAGCAGACAGAGGACTTCGCCGTATCAGTTCCCTCCCAAGGATCGAGCCTCCTGAGCCAGACGCTCACCGCGCGCATCCATCGCACCGAGGTCGAGTCGATCGTTCTCGACGGGTTCTTTCCTGAATGCGATTTGGATGATCGTCCGTCCCGAACCCAGGCAGGGCTCAGAGAATGGGCACTTCCTTATGCGGCCGACAGCGCCATTACACGCTACCTCGCGGACTTTCTCCGAGGCCGGCCGCGCGTGGACGCCATTCTCTTCAACGGCGGCTCGCTTCATCCCGAAGCTCTTCGCCGTCGGCTGCAGTTGCAGGTCGCCAAGTGGCAACCCGGCACCGAGCTCCAGATTCTGGACAACGCCGAACCGGATCTCGCGGTGGCACGCGGAGCGGCACGCTTCGGAAGCCTTGTGCACCGGCGCGCCGAACGCATCGAAGCTGGTGCGGCACGCGCCGTCTACCTCGAAGTCCATCGGCAGGGAACCAGTGACGATGAAAAATCAGCGCTCGTCTGCATTCTCCCGAGGAACGCCGCCGCAGAAGAGGAGTTCAAAATCGCTCAGCCGGGTCTTGAACTTCGCCTCAATCACCGCGTCCGCTTCCAACCGTACTACTCCACGCGCCACGACGCCGACAGACCCGGAACGCTCGTGCCATGGAACGAAACCGATTTTCATCGCCTCCCGCCTCTCCAGACGACTGCAAGACTCGCGGACCCGCAAATTCGTGGCAAAAGCGATCGGCTGCCCGTAACACTGACCGCCAGAATGAACGAACTCGGCTTGCTCCAAGTTGCCTGCCAAAGCGCAGATCCGCGCGTCAAACAATCCTGGCCGCTCGAGTTCAACCTGCGGCAGAACCAGCCTGGCGAAGACGGCGCCGGCGACGCCGTTCCACTGAATACGGGCGTCGAGAGCGCAAAGCTGGAGGCGGCGCGCGCACGCATAAGCTCGTTGTTCTCCCGGCCGCTCGACAAACGCGACAAGCTCAGCGCCACCAACCTTCTCAAGAGTCTCGAACAAATTCTCGGAACCCCTAAGTCGAACTGGAATTGGGTACTCATTCGCGAACTCTGGCAAATCCTGCACGAGCAGATCGAGGACCGCGCGAAATCCGTCGAACATGAGGAAACCTGGTTGATCCTCGCGGGATTTTTTCTCCGCCCAGGTTTCGGCGCTGACGGCGACAATCTCCGAATCGACCAGCTTTGGCGAATCAAGACCGACGGCCTTGCCTTCCCAGGAAAGCGCGTCCAGCTCCAGGAATACATCCTCTGGAGACGCGTCGCAGGAGGACTCAACGGCGCACGCCAGGAAACAATCCTCACCCCAGAAATTCCTAAGCTCACCCAGAAAGGTTCAGCCCCGGAACTCATCCG
>DATDAX010000295.1:0-8355 GCA_036525175.1 Terrimicrobiaceae bacterium
AGTGGTCTCTGGTTTCCAAAAACGTACTGCCAATGGTCCGTGCGGAACGGGCCGCAATCCTCCCACTGAGCGTAACAAATGCGGTTGCCCCGCTTGACGGCAACCCATCGGCCCTTGAGGACGCTCTTGCCCGGTCGCTCGAAAGCCTGCTTGAACCAAGGGATCACCCTGCGCGCCTCCCCTTTCGTCGTTCCCCGGGTCGTGTCATTATACGGAAGCGCGATGTAAAAAGGGTTCTGTCGGGGTACGAATCGCGCGGGGATGTAATTCCTTCGCTGTGCAGAATCCGGGGTGTCCAGACCTCCGTAATTCTGAGCCCAACGCGGATCCCATGAGCTTTTGTAATTGGGCACTGGATTGTTCGCGGTCGGACGCTCGCCAACCCAAAAGACCGTCGTGACAATGCCGCGCTTCCAGGGATAGCGATTGAATCCGCTGCGGAAGTTTGTTGCTGCAACCACCTGTGGCTCGAGCTTCAAGAGCGCGTTCTCGCGCAACCGCATGGCAGCCTTTTGAAAGTCGGTGCTAGAGGAGATCGACGACTGCGCCTCGGAGGCTCTCAAGGTAGCAGTCACGAAAAACACGGCCAGTATGGTTTGAGCGATTTTCATACCGATCTGGTAGGGGCGCTTACTATGGCCGCGAAGCTGCGACCCCGCAACTTAAAACAGAAACCCCTCATGTGCGCCGCATTGTGGTGTCGCGAACGAATCGCGGGTCGCTTTCCCGATAATCCAACGTGTAATGCAAGCCTCGACTCTCTCTGCGGCTGATCGCGCAATCGACTATCAACGAGGCCACCGTCACCAAATTGCGGAGTTCGAGCAGTTCGGTGGATACCTTAAAGTTCCAGTAAAACTCCTGAATCTCCGCATGAAGATTGCGGAGGCGCGTTGCCGCACGGTGAAGACGCTTGTCGGTCCGGACAATGCCCACATAATCCCACATGAGACGCCGGATTTCGTCCCAGTTGTGATAGATGACGACGAATTCATCCAAGTCCTGCACCTGACCGGGACGCCACTCGGGCAGGTCGAATTCAACGCGCGATTTGCGATTGCGGGTGGCTTTCTCACAAGCCCGGTGCGCAAGCACCAGACCTTCCAACAAGGAATTGCTTGCAAGGCGATTGGCGCCGTGAAGGCCCGTGCAGGCCACCTCGCCGATGGCATAGAGTCCGCGCAGGCTGGTCTCTCCGTTCAGGTCCGTCTTCACGCCTCCGCATTGGTAGTGCGCGGCCGGAACAACGGGAATCGCCTGGGAGGTAATGTCAATCCCGTGGCGCAGACAGGTCTCGTAAATGGAGGGGAATCGCGATCTCACGAACTCCGGCGGCTTGTGCGTGATATCGAGAAAGACGCATTTGCTTCCACTTCGCTTCATCTCCGCGTCGATAGCCCGAGCGACAATGTCGCGGGGGGCGAGTTCGCCTTGCGGATGATGCTGCTCCATGAAACGCCGGCCCTTTGCATCCAGCAGAACGCCGCCTTCGCCGCGCACCGCCTCCGAAATGAGAAACGACTTGGCTTCGGTGTGGTAAAGGCAGGTCGGATGGAACTGGACGAACTCCATGTTCGAAATCAGCGCCCCGGCCCGCCATGCCATCGCCACTCCGTCGCCGGTAGCGATATCCGGATTCGTGGAATAGAGGTAGACCTTACCGCATCCGCCGGTTGCGAGGACGTTGATATCGCTTCGCAAAGTCTCCACCTCACCGCTGCCCTCGTCGAGCACATACACCCCCACACAGCAGTCCTGCATCGCATAACCAAGTTTTCCCGTGGTTAGGAAATCAACCGCCATGTGATTCTCAAGAACCGTGATATTCGAATGCGCGGAGATTTGTCCGATAAGGGTTCGCTCGATCTCGAACCCGGTGAAATCCTGGAAGTGCAGCACCCGTCGCTTGGAATGCCCGCCCTCGCGGGCGAGATCGAGTTCACGAAGGCCGTTCTCGAGTTCCCTTTCGTCGAAGTGCATCCCAAGCCTCATGAGTTCCTCAATGCGGGCAGGCCCTTCCGTGACGACGGCGCGCACCACGTCCTCATTGCAAAGACCCGCGCCCGCAACCAGCGTGTCGCGAATGTGGAGGTCGAAGGAGTCTTCTTCGCTCACCACACAAGCCACCCCGCCCTGTGCCCATGCCGTATTCGAATCCGCCAGCATCCGCTTGGTCACGAGCGCTACGGAACCCTTCTCTGCCGCCTTCAGCGCGAATGAGAGCCCGGCTATTCCGCTGCCAATGACGATGAAATCAAACTCTCTCATTTCGGCAGATGACCATGAGAGTTACAGATTACGGGCGAGGGGGCACGGCAATGTTATCAATCAAACGAGCCTTGCCCAGAAAAACCGCCACCGCAAGACGCATCGGACGGAAAAAGCTCCTCGCCGGCTCGATCGTCTCGGCATCAACAAGCTCGAGATAGTCGATCCTCGCTCCAGGTATTTCCTCAATCATGCGGCGCCCGGCACTCAGGATGTCCCCGGCACGCTTTGCACTTATCGCCATCCTTAGCGCGGCGTAGATCCCCGGCGCGATAGCGCGCTCATCCGGAGTGAGATAGTTGTTTCGCGAACTCATCGCGAGACCGTCTGGCTCGCGAATCGTCGGATGCCCGATGATCCGGACGGTGAAATCCAGATCGCGCACCATTCTTCGAATGATGGCGAGTTGCTGCCAGTCCTTCTCTCCAAATATGGCAATATCCGGACGAACTATCATGAACAACTTGGCAACCACGGTGCACACTCCGCGAAAATGGCCGGGCCTCGAAGCTCCGCATAGATAGCGCGAAAGCGACCCTTCCTCGACGAACACCGAATTGTCGGCCCGATACATTCCCTCCACCGAGGGCCTGAAAACCAGATCCGCCCCGCATGCCCTGCAAATCCTCAGATCGTCTCCCCATGATCGAGGGTACTTTGAGAAATCCTCCTTGGGACCAAATTGAATGGGGTTAACGAAAACGGAGACAACGACGCTTCCTCGCCCTCCGGCGAGCTTCCTCGCACGGCGAACCAAGGCGGCATGGCCCTCGTGAAGCGCACCCATTGTGGGAACCAGCACCACCGGGGGCTTCGCCTTCGCACAATAGTTTCGCGCGGAACCCGGAGACTTCGCGATTCTCATCGCTCGCGTCGGGAATCAAAAATTACGGTGCCGTCGCGGCGGGGCTCGCCGCTGGCGAAGGACTCGCCGTAGGACTGGCCGCCGGCGAGGGGCTCGAAGCCGGTGCGGCTGGCGTCGCGGCGGCCGGCGTTACGGCGGCCGGTGTCGAGGCACCGCCAAGAAGTTCCTGTTGAATGCGACTTCGCCCGGTCGCCCGGTGCGAATACGCGATCGCCAGAAGCAGGGTTATCGCGAAGAACGCGACTCCCAGCCAAACGGTAAACTTCGCCAGCACATGGGTCGTCTGAGCGCCAAAGATGTTCTCGGTAACGGCGCCTCCAAACGCGGCGCCAAGACCCTCGCTGCGAGGAAGCTGCATTAATACCACTAACACAAGCAGCAGACAGACGATAACGTGAAGAGTAAGGAGGATCGGCAAGAGCAACCACATAGCGCGAGAAGCCGAAAAACTGCGCCATTGCATCCGGTTTGTAAAGGGCCTTCCTCCCGAATCTCTTGACCCGCCGCACGCATCATGAGACTCTCTTGACCCCTCAAATTTTGCAGCCTGTGGACCTTAAAGAGATTCGAACGTTAATCGACTTGATGAAGAAGAACGGCCTGTCCGTCTTCAAAATGGAGCGCGAAGGCTTCAAGATTACCCTGAAGACAAGTGCTGCAGATAGCGCCGGTCCAATCATCGCGTCGCCCGCGCATTCCGCGTTAACGGCTCCCCAAAGACAAGCAGGAGCAACGAACGAAGGAGCCGCTCCGGACACTTCGCACCTCAAGGAAATAAAGTCTCCGATGGTTGGCACCTTTTACGCCGCATCGTCACCAGATGCGACTCCATATGTTACTGCAGGACAGGATATTACGCCAGACACTGTTGTGTGTATCATCGAGGCTATGAAGGTGATGAACGAAATCAAGGCCGAGATTTCGGGCGTTGTCGCTGAGGTGTGTGCGGAAAACGGGAAACCGGTGCAGTTCGGCCAGACGTTGTTTCGCGTCAAGTAGATAGAGCGTCGCAGCGCGTAGCACCCCCGCAAGCGCGGTCCGACAGTCAACCAATGTTCAAGAAAATCCTCATCGCTAACCGCGGCGAGATCGCCCTGCGGATCATTCGGGCCTGCAAAGAGCTCGAGATTCAGACTGTCGCCGTCTACTCGGAGCCCGACCTCGAGTGCCTTCACGTCCAGCTGGCAGATGAAGCCATTTGCATAGGGCCGGCGCCCAGCATGCAGAGCTATCTCAAGATTGATCGCATCATCAGCGCCGCGGAGATCGCGGACGTCGACGCGATCCATCCTGGCTACGGGTTCCTTGCCGAGAACGCGCATTTCGCCGAGGTGTGCGCAAGCTGCAACATCAAGTTCATTGGCCCGCCGGCCAGCGCAATCCGCCTGATGGGCGACAAGAACTCCGCTCGCGAATGCGCCCGCAAAGTCGGAGTGCCCGTTTCTCCAGGCAGCGATGGAACGGTGGAAAGTGAGGAAGAGGCTATCAAGGTCGCGCGGAAAGTCGGCTTCCCCGTCATGATCAAGGCTGTAGCCGGCGGCGGAGGACGCGGGATGCGCGTCGCCAGTAATGAAGGGAGCCTCGTGCAAGGTTACCACGCCGCGCGCCTCGAAGCGGACAAGGCCTTCGGCAATCCCGCCGTATACATTGAGAAATTCATCGTCCATCCCCATCACATCGAATTTCAGATTTTTGCGGATGAGCACGGCCGGGTCGTGCACCTCGGGGAGCGCGATTGCTCGATCCAAAGGCGCAATCAAAAGATTGTCGAGGAATGCCCTTCGCCGCTCATGACGCCCGAGCTCCGGGAAAAAATGGGGGCCGCATCGATCAAACTGGCGGAGAACGTCGGCTACGCCAACGCCGGAACGATCGAGTTCCTGGTGGACGATCATGGCAACTATTATTTCATGGAGATGAATACCCGCATCCAGGTCGAGCATCCGATCACCGAAGAAGTCTATGGATGCGATCTTGTGAAACAACAGATCCAGGTCGCCGCCGGGGAGCACCTTTCCCGTCACATAGTCGATGCGATGGCCCGGCACCACTCCATTGAATGCCGCATTAACGCGGAAGACCCTGCAAACAACTTCATGCCTTGCCCTGGCGAGATCGAGCTGTATTACGCGCCCGGCGGGCGCGGCGTGCGAATCGACTCCCATGCCTACGCAGGATATCCCGTGCCGCCGCATTACGACTCGATGATCGCCAAGGTCATTACCACAGCCTCCAGCCGCAGGGCGTGCATACAAAGGATGTCTCGGGCCCTGGGGGAATACATGATAACGGGCATCAAGACGACCATACCTTTTCAGCAGGCGATCTTGCAAAACGCGGACTTTCGACGCGGCACCTATCACACCGGGTTCGTTGAGAAGATCTCGAAGAGCGGCATCCCTATGTTCTGATTATCTATGAACTTGCGCCTTACAGAAGGACTCCCATGCGCGCACCGCGAAATGACCGGTGCGCACCCAACCCTTTGAATTGACGCCACGCCGGACACCGTCCACTATCACCGCCCCTGCCGATTCATGCGCCACACAATTTCCATCCTCGTTGAAAACAAGTTCGGGGTTCTTGCCCGCATTGCCGGAATGTTCAGCGGCCGCGGATTCAATATCGATACTCTCAACGTCGGGCCCACCCTGGACGCCACTGCTTCACGAATGACAATCGTCGTTCGTGGCGACGACAAGGTTCTCGAGCAGGTCATGAAACAACTCGAAAAGCTTGTCGATGTGATCGACGTCCAGGATTTCCGGGACGAAGAATACGTGGACCGAGAACTCGTTCTGCTCCGCGTCACGGCAAACACAAAAACACGCTCCGAGGTCATGCAGATCTGCGACATCTTTCGCGCCAAAATCATCGACGTGCAGGCCGAAACACTCGCCATCGAAGTGACGGGAACCGACAGCAAGCTCAACAAGTTTCTCATGCTTATGGATCGTTTCGGTATCCTGGCACTTACCCGCACCGGAAAAGTTGCTCTTCCCCGCACACGCAAAAATAACTGAACCCGCCTAGAGTCCCGAACTATCATGCCAGCCAAAATTTACTCTGACAAAGACGCCAATCTGTCGGCTTTAAAAGGCAAGACGCTCGCCGTGCTGGGCTTCGGCTCGCAGGGCCACGCTCATGCACTGAACCTCAAGGACAGCGGCTGCAAGGTCATTATTGGCCTGTATCCCGGTAGCAAGAGCCGAAAGGTCGCGGAAGAGTACGGGTTTCCGGTGTATGATACTGCCGAGGCTGTCCGACTTGCCGACGTGATTATGGTCGGCATTCCCGACACCAAGCAGGCGGCCGCCTACAAGAAGGACATCGCGCCGAATCTCACCAAGGGCAAAACGCTGCTCTTTACACACGGCTTCAGCATTCACTTTAAGACCGTCGTCCCGCCGCCGGACGTCAATGTGATCATGGTCGCTCCCAAGGGACCCGGTCACATCGTGCGCAGACAATTCACAGAGGGCAAGGGCGTGCCAGCTCTTATCGCTATTTACCAGGACCCTGGCAAGAACGCCAAGAAGATCGCTCTTGCGTGGGCCAAGGGAATTGGCGGAACCCGTGGCGGCGTCATCCAGACCACCTTCAAGGAGGAAACGGAAACCGACCTCTTCGGCGAGCAGACAGTTCTTTGCGGAGGAGCATCCGCGCTTGTCCAGGTTGGATTCGAGACGCTCGTCGAGGCCGGCTATTCACCCGAGATGGCCTACTTCGAATGCCTCCACGAATTGAAGCTCATCGTCGATTTGATGAATGAATCAGGGATCGCGGGAATGCGATTCTCCATTAGCGAAACCGCTAAGTGGGGGGACGTGAGTGTCGGTCCGAAAATCATCGATGCGTCGGTCAAAAAGCGCATGAAGGCGGCCCTCAAGGATATTCAGAGCGGCAAGTTTGCCAGGAATTGGATCAAAGAATACGAATCGGGCTACAAGCGCTACAACGCTCTCCTGAAGGCCGGCGAAAGGCACCCCATCGAGAAAGTCGGCGGCCGTCTTCGCGGCCTCATGCCCTGGATCAAGAAGAAGAACATCCGCGGCGCCCAAGCCGCCTATTGATCCGAGCGCACCACTATGCTTCTTGGATCGACGAAACCCGAAATCGACCGTTTGCTCGGGAAGCCGCTCATGGCCAGGAATGTCTTTGGACTGACTGGCGAGAAAGCTTTCAAATACCGGCAGGGCGATTTCGACGTTGTTGTCGGATATCTCAATGAGATCGCACGCTATTGCGCTACGGTCCGCCAAGGCGGACCCGTGAAGGAACTCTCGCCGTCCGAGTTGTCCATCGTTCTTTCGCTGAATGCCCCGGCCACGCTCTGGACGATCGAGGTCCCGGACGCACCGGCAAAGACTTCCGCCAAAGGCAAGGCAGTCAGGACGACCCAGCCCTCGCGGACGACATACCTGAGCTACGTGGAACGGGATCCGAAGCTAAAGGACAAGGTTCTTCGCGAGATTCATGGCTGGATGCCTGCACGCAAAGGGTACGCGTTTTTCTGTCTTCCCGCGATGGAAGGTCATCCCCCGCTCCTCGCTAGTGAGTGGGCCGTAAATCAGGCTCTCGGATAAGGATCTCGGCGTTTCCTCCTCTCCAATAGAGCGTGAACTACGATTTTGTTGTTATTGGTGGAGGCAGCGCAGGCTATGCCGGCGCCAGGACAGCTGCGGGCCTCGGGCTCAAGACCTGCGTCGTAGAGGGAGGTGCAGAGGTTGGTGGTCTTTGCATTCTCCGTGGGTGCATGCCAAGCAAGGCCCTGATTGAATCTGCCAACCGCTTTCGCGCAATCTGCAACTTGAGGGAATTTGGACTCCGGGTCGAAAAGGCGCAATTTGACGCAGGCGAGATCATCGCCCGGAAACGCCGGCTGATCACCGAGTTCGCAGATTACAGGCGCGAGCAACTGAAAGAAGGCGATTTCGATTTCCTCCGCGGAACCGCGACGTTCATCAGTAGTAATTCCATCCGCGTAAGGCGTCCGAAGGGACCCGAGGAGACCCTTAACGCGAGGTCGTTTCTCATCGCAACCGGCTCTGAAATCAACGTTCCGGATATCCCAGGTTTGGCCGAAGCGGGATGCCTGACCAGCGACGACATCCTAAGCCTTGAAACGATCCCCGACTCGATCATCGTCCTCGGAGCCGGCCCTGTTGCTCTTGAACTGGCTCACTACCTCGAGGCCTTGGGCTCACGCGTCATCATTGTGC
>DATDAX010000296.1:0-8770 GCA_036525175.1 Terrimicrobiaceae bacterium
CGAATGTCCCAATTTGCGCACTGAAGACGATTCCTTGCTTCCGCTTCACTGAGTCCGAGCCGCGCTGCAACAATGCGCGTTGCGCGATCACGAAGCTTCCGATTGGTAGGCTGCAAACAGGCCATGAGATTGCCTTCGACGCGGCCCAGTTGGATCATCGTGCAGGACGAAAGGATGTTGAGAGCGACTTTCGTCGCGGTTCCGGCCTTCAGCCGGGTGGATCCGGTAATAAGTTCAGGGCCCGTGGGAAGGTCCAATTCGACGTCTGCGGGTATGCGGCTCTTCTCAAGATTGGGATTGCACGTCAGGAGGATGGTTGCAGCGCCTATTGAACTTGCAGCCTCAAGTGCTCCACGCACGAACGGCGTTCTTCCGCTCGCGGTGATTCCGCAGATGACATCCTTTGAAGTGACCCCACGTTCCTTGATGGCCAATGCGCCGCCGATGGCGTCATCTTCAGCGCCTTCAATGCTCGCCTGGATCGCCGGGCCTCCTCCCGCGATGATCGCTTGCACAAGATCGGGAGGCACCCCGAATGTTGGAGGCATTTCGCTTGCGTCAAGCACTCCCAGACGTCCACTGGTCCCTGCTCCCACGTAGAAGAGCCTTCCACCTGCCTTAAGTGATTTTGTTGCAACCTCAACGGCCTTGGCTAAGGAATCGATGCTTTCCGCGAGAGCCTCCTCGACCCTGCGTTCCTCGTGAACGAATAATGAGACGAGTTCGTGAACGGTCATGCGGTCCAGTTGCTGCGAGCGGGGATTGCTTTGCTCTGTGCTCGCTTGACGCAATGAGCTCTCGGCGACAGGCTCCACTTCGGGAGGCAGGATGCTCGATGCATTTGCGGCCAGAAACGCCGCACCAAGGCTTGCCTGGGTTTGGCAAACCGAAACGTGGGACCCCGGCCATTCACGGTCCAGCGCCTCGCCGAACATCCGAACGTAGAGAGGTTGGTTGAGGAAGACTCCGCCCATCAGCTGAACCGGCGGGCGATCGAAACCGAGCCGGCGGCACACGGCTGCGGTGAGGCGCGCAAGTGCGTCGGCCCCTTCCTCAAGGATCTCGCCGGCTTCGGATTCGTGTTCGAAGAGCAGCGGCGTGAGGCGCGCCAGGTCGTTCTTCTGCGCGGTTTGCGCCCAACTCGTAAGGTCCCGAAGAGTATTGAGGCTCAGGGTGCGAAGAATGTCGCGCGCCAAGGCGGTGATAAGCCGGCCAGTATCGAAGTCGAAGAGCACGCGCCGCAAGGCGCGAATTGCGAGGTCGTAGCCTCCACCGCTGTCGCCTAGAAGGTGGCCCCATCCGCCCGCGCGGTCTTCGCTTCCTGCCAAGCGTCCGGTAATTGCCGAACCCGTCCCGGCAATAACTGCAATCCCATCATCGTTCCCGAAGGCCGCGGCGAATCCCGACTCGCGGTCGCTTCCCACCCGAACTGCCGCACCGGGCCACACAGAAGACGCAATCTCTTCAAGGCGGCGGCGGTCCTGCAGCGTTGCACAACCGGCCAGGAAGACGCCGACCTTTGAAACCTCGCTCGGCAGAACGGACAACAATTGCCGTAATGCGGCTGACTCGAGGAGTTTCATGCTTCCCGGACCGAGGCGCCCTTCATCGACAGGCCGCAGGCCCTGGGACGACACTTCGCAGAGCGTCCAATCTGTCTTTGTCGCTCCGCCGTCGATTCCAAGAATAAGTTGCTTCGACACGCAGCTCACAACGAGATTGTATAACATTTAGTGAAGGGCACGGGGTCATTTTTTCTCTCGATACTGGCTGGAATCTTATTCGCGCTATGGCTGCTTGGGCTATGGATCCTCTCGTCGCTGCCCGGTGACGATGTGCAGTTGCCCGCGTTTCCTGGTGCAGACAAGTTGGCCCACTTTCTGTATTTCGCCGTCGGAGGGCTTCTTCTAGCATGGTTTTTGCGGAGAACTCTCCGTTGGCGGGGGTGGAAGGTTACGTGCAGTGTCCTACTCACAATGGCCTTGATCGGTGGCCTGGATGAGTTCCATCAGCTTTATACTCCTGATCGGTCAGGGGCAGACCCACTTGACTGGCTGGCAGACGCCACCGGTGGCTTTCTTGGTGCGGTTGTGATTGGATGGCTTTATGTCAGAGGCAGAGACCAAAAGCCCCGCGCAGAGGGCAGAGTGGTTGCGCAGGGAGATTGAGCGGCACAATGCTCTCTACTATGACGAAGCGAGACCAGAGATCTCGGACCAGCAGTTCGACGCTTTGTTTCGCGAATTGCGCGACCTTGAAGAGAAACACCCCGAGATCACGAGCGAAGATTCGCCGACACAGCGGATTGGCGGGAGACCGAGCGAGGGCTTTTCCCAGGTCCGTCATGCGGCTCCCATGCTGTCTCTTGAGAACCTGTTTGCAAAGGAGGGGCTTGAGGGCTTACGGAGGTTCGTCAGCAGCGTCTCGCGAGCCTTACCCGGGGAGCCGTTGGAATGGCTGGTTGAGCCAAAGGTTGACGGCGTGGCTATCAGCCTGCGTTACGAAGAGGGCGTGCTGGCGACCGGCGCTACCCGTGGAGATGGCGAGATCGGTGATGACATCAGTCGAAATCTGAAGACGGTACGCGCGATTCCGTTGCGTTTGAAAGGACCTGCGCCCCACGTGATGGAGGTGAGGGGAGAGGTATTCATGACTTTGTCGGGCTTTTCCCGTCTTCGTGAAGAGATGCGGGCAGCAGGTCAGGAGCCGTTCGCCAACCCCCGCAATGCAGCCGCCGGCTCGCTCAAACTCCTGGATTCGCGCCTGGTCGCGCGCCGGCCGCTCGAGTTCGTTGCCTTTGGACTGGGCGAGGTGAGTGAAAGTAAGAACCCGCCCGCCACTCAAGAGGAAGTGCTGGATTGGCTGAAAAGGCTCGGGCTACGGACCCATATGTGGACGAAAATATGCCGCTCACCTGAAGAAATTTTCGAAGCGATCAATGAGCTCGACGGCGTTCGAAGCGGATTTGGATTTGAGACCGATGGTGCCGTAATAAAGCTTAACGATATCGCCTTGCGCAGGCGTGTCGGCGATTCGTCCCGCGCGCCAAAATGGGCCCGTGCCTGGAAGTATGCCGCGGAGCAAGCGACAACACGCTTGCGCGCCATCACAGTTCAGGTGGGCCGCACCGGAGTGCTAACGCCCGTTGCCGAACTCTGGCCAGTGTCTCTCCGCGGAAGCACCATCGCGCGTGCTACGCTGCACAATGAAGATGAGATTCGCCGCAAGGATATCCGTATTGGAGATACGGTTATAATCGAAAAAGCGGGCGAGGTGATTCCTGCGGTTGTAAGCGTTGTCTTAAAAGATCGCCCTTCCGAATCAAAGCCCTTTGACTTTTTCGCGCACATCGGCGGCCGATGTCCGGCGTGCGGTATGCCGGTAAAAAGAGACCCGCAGTTCGCAGTTTGGGTTTGCGAGAACCCGCAATGTCCCGCGCAAAAGACCAGACGACTTGAGTATTTGGGAAAGCGAGGGGCGCTCGAGCTCGACGCCCTCGGAGGAATCGTGGCTGACAAGCTTGTGGAGCGCGGACTCGTCGACGAACCCTTGGATCTCTTTGAACTCAAGCTTGGCGAACTGTCTTCGCTCAACCTCGGCACTGCCTCGGAACCACGCGTCCTCGGCGAGAAGAATGCCCGAAAGTTGCTGGAAGCGATTGGGCGCGCGCGCAAACTTCCTCTGGCTCGCTGGCTGCATGCGCTCGCCATTCCAGAAATTGGCGAAGAGACCGCGCATGACCTCGCAAGGTTTCATGACTCATTAGAAGACATTGCCCGTTCGCAACTTCTTCGGGATGTCGTCGCCCTTGATCGCTTGCGGCAGGAGATGGCGGAGACGAATCCACGCGCAAAGAGGAATCGAGGCAAAGGCGAAGCGGAACGGCAGAAACTGGCGGAGCTCCACAATAGGATTGGCCAGGAAGCCGACGAGATCGGCAGACGGCTCGTCGAAAGAGGCTTTGCCGAGAATGCGAAGAAAAAGGATGCCCGCGATTCGGATGCCGTGGCCAAGATCGGGCCCGTCGTTGCACGGGCTGCGCTTGATTGGTTCACTAGTGAGCGCGGGAATGCCGTCCTCGCACGACTTCGCGCACTCGGCATTCGACCGCGGGGAGGAAGTCCATCAAATGTACAGGATGCCTTCGCGGGCAAGACGTTTGTACTGACGGGTTCCCTCGAACGGATGGCGCGTTCGGAGGCGCAGGAGCTGATTCGTTCCCGGGGCGGAAACGTGAGTGGTAGCGTCAGCCGCAAGACGGACTACGTTATAGCCGGACCAGGGGCAGGTTCAAAGCTTGCTGAGGCCAAGGCGCTTGGAATAGGTGTGCTCTCGGAAGAGGAATTTCTTGGCCTACTCAACGAGAAGCGCTCGAAGCCTTAGAGGTGAGGTTTCCGAAGGGGAGATAAGACTCGAAGAAAACGTTATCAGCGTATCGCAACGCGGACGCCTCTTCCTTTTGACTTCGCACGGTCCAGGTTAGCAGCGGCATCCGCATGAGCCGTCGAAGCAACGTAGGGACGATCGCTGGCAACTGTTTCCAGTGATGTGAGATGAAGTGAGGGCGACTCATCCAGTTCATTCCGTAGTGCGCGAGGATGAGTTTCTTCCAGCTAGCCATGTCGTCCGTGTCAAACGAACAGGAAATCTGGCCGCGGCAGAGATGCGGATCGTTTCGACGGAACCACCCCAGCGAGAATGGATTAAAGGAGTGAACGGCCACGGTTCCGTGGTAACCGCGCAGAAGCCTCGACACGGCCGGCTCAAGCGCGCACGGTCGTTTCCGATTCTTGATTTCTATGATGAGAGGCTGCCTTCCGTTGACGAGTTCGAGAACGTCTTCAAGGAACGGAACCGGCTCGGAGCCGCCGGCAAGCCGCAGCTTGGCGATCTCTGCGGCATAGGTCATTTTCACCCGCGCATCCAAGCCGGTCAACCGATGCAGGTTCCAGTCGTGAAAGACCACGGCACGGCCGTCCGCGGTGGTCTGAACGTCGATTTCGATCGGAAAACCCTGCTGAACGGCTAAATCTATCGCGGCAAGCGAATTTTCCGGACGGGTCTCGTCATGGAGCCCGCGATGAGCGATTGGAACGGCAACGAGCCAGGCTGGTGCAGACACTGCGAAAGCCTACCGCATCGGCTGCCCGGACTCGTAGCGGGCGAGTTGTTCAATTCTTCCGGCGTGCCGGCCTCCTTCGAAAGTGGAGTTGAGCCAGGTGTCGACGATTCGCAGGGCGATTTCGATGGAGATCATGCGTTGTCCGAGAGAGAGGACGTTGGCGTTATTATGCTGGCGGGAAAGTTCTGCCGTCTCGTCATTCCAACAGAGTCCACAACGAACGCCCTTGACCTTGTTAGCGGCGATAGCCTCGCCGTTGCCCGATCCACCGAGAACGATCCCAAGCTCCGCTTCACCTCGGACGACCGCCTCCGCAGTCGGAATAATCCACAACGGGTAATCGGTGGAATCAGCACTGTGCGTGCCGAAGTCGACGACTTCATGTCCCTTCTCTTTGAGATGTTCGATGATCCGTTGCTTGTAGCTGAATCCAGCGTGGTCTGAGCCAATGGCGATTTTCATACGGGTTGAGCAAGGTTGGAGAAGGGGGATTGTGGCTGGAGATCGAGAGCGCGAAGGAGGTCTTTATCCGCATCCGAAGCGGGATTGGAGGCGGTTAGAAGCTTGTCGCCATAGAAGATCGAATTTGCGCCGGCGAAGTAGCAAAGTGCCTGAGCTTCGCGCGTAAGGCGATTACGGCCCGCGGAGAGGCGTACTTTGGCTTTGGGCAGCGCGAGGCGTGTCGTTGCAATCAATCGAACGAGCTCGAATGTGTCAACGGGGTCACATTTTTCGAGAGGGGTTCCGGGCATTGGAACAAGGCAATTGATGGGAACGCTCTCGGGCGGGGGGTCGAACGAGCAGAGAACCTCCAACATGTGCAAGCGATCGTCCTCCGTTTCGCCCATGCCGATGATACCGCCGCAGCAAACGCTCATGCCCGCGCGCTGCACTGCACCGATCGTATTCAGGCGATCCTCGAATGTATGTGTAGTGACGATGTTCGGATAATGCGAGGGCGACGTGTCGATGTTATGATTGTAGGCGGTCACTCCCGCCTCTTTGAGCTTTTGCGCCTCAATGTCGCTGAGTTGCCCGAGTGTCACGCAAACCTCCATGCCAAGCTTGCTTACCGCACGGACAGTCTCGAGCACCTGCTCAAACTTTCGGTCACCATCGCGCACGCCCTTCCAGGCGGCACCCATGCAAAAGCGGGTAGATCCATTGGCCTTTGCGCGGTGTGCATAGGGAAGGACTTCGTCGGCGCTCATCAATCTCTCGCGGGGAACACCCGTATTGTAGCGAGAGCTTTGAGCGCAATATGCGCAATCCTCGCTGCATCCGCCGGTCTTTACGCTTAATAGCGTGCAAAGCTGCATCTCATTTTCCGGCCAATTTTCGGCGTGGATGCGGCGGCTTTCCTGAAGCAGATCGAAGAACGGGCGACGATAAATCGCTTCTAGCTCGGAAAACATTTTCACGCGGGCATCTTTCTTAACCGCTCGAACATACTGGCGTCAACGTTTCGCGGCGATCGATTGTGCCTCGCCGTCGCCGAATCGCGTTCGCAGCAGCATGCCCGACTTGATCTCCCGGACGGATGTAAGGGGATGGCCTTCGGCATCCATGGTGATGGTGTAGCCACGCGTCAGGATGGCCTGCGGATTCAATGCGTGAAGAACTCCCGTTGCGCGCTCAAGACGGGCACGCCGCGCGGTAAGGTCGCGACTCGCCGTCTCAGCAATCCGGTGGGAAAGCAGTTCACATCGAAGCCGGCGATCCGAAATCGCCCTGAGAGGGAGCTGTCCGAGGAGGCGGCTTGCGAGTCGATCAAATCGGTTTCTCTCGCGCTCAATGCGCAACACGGCGCTTCGGCTCATGGCGTTCGCGTGCCTGTCAAACGTTTGCAGAAGTTCCAGGAGACGACGAGTGGGCTCCCTAAAAAGGGCGGATCGGCGATTCGCGTCGAGTCGCGCTCGGAGCAGCTCCAGCCGGCCAGTGCATGCGCGTGTCAGCCGGAGGAAATCCTGCCGCAGCCTGGCAAGCACCTCCGTGCGATCAGCGGCGAGAATCTCCGCCGCGACGCTCGGAGTTGGCGCCCGAAGGTCGGCGACGAAGTCCGCGATCGTAAAATCGATCTCATGACCAATGGCGCTCAGGACCGGAATCGGCGAAGCGGCAATGGCGCGGGCAACAATCTCTTCATTGAATTCCCAGAGGTCTTCGATGCTTCCGCCACCACGGGTGACTACGATAACGTCAACCTCCGGAAGTCCAACTTTGTTCCAATCGCCAAATTGGCGAATAGCCCTTGCAATCTCCGAACTTGCTCCTCGACCCTGGACGCGGACGGGATGGATAAGCACCTCGATGCCCGGATGACGCCGATGGAGGACCTTGAGAAAATCGCGGATTGCAGCCCCAGTCGGCGACGTTACCAGACCGACGCGACGTGGGAACCGCGGCAACGGGCGCTTGCGCGTCGCGTCAAGGAGCCCCTCGGCTGCCAGCTTCCGCTTTAGGGCTTCGAACTTTGCCTGCAGTGTGCCCGCGCCACGGCCTTGGATCAAGCGCACGATCATCTGATATTGCCCGCGCGCTTCGTAGACGGATATCAGCCCGAAGGCCTGCACACGCTGCCCATCCACAAGCTTGACTCCAGGCAAAGTCGCTGCGGTCCCGCCGAAAAGCACGCATTGAAGCTGACAATAGTCGTCCTTCAGAGTGAAGTATTGATGTCCGGATGCTTGTTTGCGGTGGTTTGAGATTTCTCCTTCGACCCAAAGTTCACCAATCCCGCGCTCGATCAATTCGCGGATCTGTCGAGTAACCTCGGTCACCGTATGAATCTTCGGCTCGGACGGGACGGACGCCTGATAAAGGGCAAGATCGAGTTGCATTAGCAGAATCAGGAATCGGCGTTTTGAACTTCGTCGGCGAGCGAGGTGAGTAAGTTCATTGCTCGTGTAACAAAGGGCCGCAATCCGCGACCGTCAACATCACGTCGTAGGATTTTCGCACGCACGAGCGTGTCGTACGAGGGACGGAATGTAAACTCGGTCCGAGTAGATGGACCGCGCCTTCCTCCGGATACCGATCGTAGAGCGCGGGCTTGTCATCGTTATGCTCGCGCGGTAAAAGAGGGGTTGGTCTGAGTTTACTGGAATCGACCACCAATGGACACATTTCCCCAGGCAGACGCGAATTCACTGGATCCAAAAGACCGAGCGCAAGTTATCAGCATGGCGCGACAGTTGCTCGGGAGCAACAACCCCGGCGTGTTGAGCACGATCGATCAAAGTGGATTCCCGCAATCCCGCTGGATGGCCACGATGTCGTTCGATGACTTCCCAAACTTATATACTTTGACCGCTGCCAAGAGTCGAAAGGTCGGACAGATCAAGGAGCATCCGGTCGTCCAATGGATGTTCACAGATCGAGACTTGAGTATCGTTGTCAATCTGACAGGGAGGGCAGAGATCTTTCTGCGAGACGCGGAAACGATGAAACGGGTCTGGAAGCAGATCGTTGACAAGTCACGCGCCTATTTCATGAATGACGCCGTCGAGGGTCCCGGATTTGTAGTGATTCACACCAAGGTGGAAATGGTCGAGTGCTGCATTCCAAAAAGAGCCCTAAGGTTCTTGATTGATCCTGACGAAATGAGGTCGGGCTCCAGCTCTGCCGCCGGCGCATGAGAAAGTTTTC
>DATDAX010000297.1:0-5894 GCA_036525175.1 Terrimicrobiaceae bacterium
GGGGACACAGGTGGAAGTGGTGCAAGGCGACGTTCTGGACCCCGACTCTCTCCAGGGGGCCATGCGCGATGTCAATGTGGTGTACTATCTTATTCATAGCCTTGGCGAAGGCGTCGGCTTCGAGCAGCTCGACGTTCAGGCTGCGCGAAATTGCTCGCTCGCGGCAAAGGCTTCAGGCGTCGGGCGATTGATCTATCTCGGGGGCCTTGGCGATGCGAGCACACAGCTCTCGCCACACTTGCGTTCGCGACATCAGACCGGCGAGGCCCTTAGGGAGGCAGGTGTGCCGGTGACGGAATTCCGTGCAGCTGTCATCGTCGGCTCTGGAAGCTTGTCCTTTGAAATGGTGCGTTATTTGACCGAGCGCCTTCCCATAATGATCTGCCCAAAATGGGTGTTCACGCGCGTGCAGCCGATTGCCATTCGCAACGTGCTCGACTATCTCGTCGCCGCGATTGAATCGACGGAAAGCGCGGGGCGAATCATAGAAATCGGCGGCCAGGACGTTTTGACATACGCGGAGATGATGACGCGCTACGCTCGCGTGCGGGGCTTGAAGCGGCTGTTGATCGCCGTGCCAGTGCTCACGCCAAGACTCTCGTCCTACTGGGTACACCTGATCACACCTGTCCCCGCAAACATCGCGCGGCCACTCATCAAGGGCCTGATGAACGAAGTGATCGTTCACGACGACACCGCGCGAAAGCTTTTCCCGAATATCACGCTTCTCGATTACGAAACCTCCGTTCGACTGGCGTTCGAAAAAATTAAACAGCGTGGGGTGGAAACATCCTGGACCGATGCGCTTGCTTCAAGCCACCGAGGAAAGGCACCCGTGGCTCTCATGACACGGGAAGGCATGATCATCGAGCGCCGTCAGCGCACGGTCTCCGCTCCCGCCGATGCGGTGTATCGCGCTTTCGCCCGCCTCGGTGGACATCGAGGGTGGCTCTACATGGACTGGACCTGGCAAATTCGAGGCGTCGTTGATCGACTCTTTGGCGGGGTTGGCATACGGCGCGGGCGCCGTGACTCGGAGGATGTGCGCGTTGGCGACGCGCTGGACTTCTGGCGCGTGGAAGCCGTCGATCCCGGAAAGATGATGCGACTCAGGGCGGAAATGAAAGTACCGGGCAGGGCCTGGCTCGAGTTTCAAGCGGAAAATCAGGCAGGCGGCGGAACCCTGCTCACCCAGACCGCCCTCTTTGAACCGAGGGGCCTCCTGGGACTGCTCTATTGGTACATCCTCTATCCAATCCACGGTCTGATCTTCAGCGGGCTGATTCGTACTCTGGCGGACCAGGCGACGGCACTTGGCAAGGAAACGGCATCCAATCACGATCGAATTTCCGGCCCGCGAGCAACTGCCTGATGGACTTTCCTTGTGCCCTCTAACATGTTATCCGCAATTCGAATGAAGACTCTCACCCTATTGTTGCTAGCCGCCGCAATTTCCCTTTCAGCATCGCTCGCAGGCGAACCCCAAACCGGTGCAAGGGCCGCACTGCAGGCCCTGCCGCCCCACTTCGCCCGTGAAGTTGTAAGGCTTTCGGCCGACAACGGACGCCCGGATCCCAAGCGGTGGTATGTGCTTGCAAGAAATCGCAATGAGGCCGGCCTGCTTGTGAAGAATCCCCTCTACAGCATTACAATCGCCGACGGCCAGCTCTCCGAAGCAAAACGCTTCGCGGATGCGCGCCAGATATTCAATCAAAGGAACTTCATCAATATTCCAAGTGTCCGCGTGGATTCGAGCGTTGCCTTCTCGATCGCCAGAAACGCCCTTGGTCCGGCGGCACAGGGGATGCGCAGCGCAAGCTACCAACTCACTCAAACAGGACGATCAGCCGATCCGATTTGGGATGTCTGGGGCTACGGAAGTTCCAACCGTTATCTTGGTGTCGTAAGACTTTCCGCACGGACTGGTGCTGTGATATCGACCAAGGACTCGCGGTTTCCGAGGCTTTGAGCCAATAAGCCGAATAAACGTATCATGCGTCCGACGCGGACGGCGCTTATTGGCTGGAACTAAGCTTTCTCGGACTTAGGCATGCCTCATGAGAAACTGGCCGTTTCCATTGATCTCGCCGTCGCAACAAGCGAAATTGGTGCAAAAGAATATCAAATAGAACCGCCATATCCGGCGAAACTTGGCAAAGTCGATTCCATACTCCAGGTCTTTGACAAATTCATAACTGTCATCAAAGTTCTTCAGCCAATTCGCGAATGTGGTCGAGTAATTGATGCCGTTCAGATACCATCGCTTGACCGTCTTAAGATCCTTGTCATGCCTTGGCACCTCGTCAAAACTCCAATAACGACCATGCGGGAAAATATACTTGTGGGTGAAGACGCTCGAAACGTTATTCGGCAGTCGAACCGTGATGATGTGAAGAAAGAACGTGCCATCCGGCCTTAGGCACGTTGCCAGCTTTTTGAATGAGTTTGTCAGGTTCCCGACGTGGCAAAAGACGCCGACCGAAAGAATCTTGTCGAATTTTTCGTTGAATTGAACATCGTTGAGATCTCCCTCGACCAAAGTGAACCTCTCAGAGCTAAGATAGCTTTCAGGGTCCTTCATCTTGCCACGCATGTATTCGCACTGTTCATGGCTTAGATTTAGTCCTGTAAATCTGACATTCGGAAACTTGGACATGATGTAGTTCGGCACGCATCCCCAGCCGCACCCAAAGTCCAGGATATTGTCGCCGTCCTGAATGTTCAGCTTTTCGATCATGTCATCAATCATGTGCATTTGCGCCTGCTCAAGATTGACAGCGCCCTTTTGCCACAATCCCATGCTGTATTTCGGATATATAAGTTTCCAGTCACCCAGCATTCGATTCAGCATCGCTTGTGGTCGATCATATTGAACTGTCATTAACTCCTTGGATCCCTCAGCCATATGATCCGTCTCGCGCAGCACCCATTCATAGGGCACGAGAAGCGAGGGAAAGTGCCTGAAGAGGATGGGCATGTACGTCCTGAAAATTGTCCGCAGAGCCATGTCCGGAACCGCAAGACCATGAATGTAGGACTCGGCTAATGCCATCTGCAGCACATTGACCACATGAACCATCCCGCGGGTTGCTCGATATGTTACCGGGGATATGGCGTTATTCTCCGCTGTAGGGAGGCTGCCACCCACATTTTGCCCGACCGATGAAGAAATCATGCTTCTGCTTCCAAAGAACGGGAGTTTAGTGCCTTGGCTTCAGATTTGCGAGCCGAAAATTCGGCACTGAAGCCCAATCTTGGCAGGCGCAGGCCTACGACAGCAGCCGGCCTGCGCAGTTCGAAAAACCCGTGCGGCCGGATCATTTGAATCGCTTTTATTTTCCACGGAGGGCTAATAATACCATGCTTTTTCATTTCCCATTGTTTTGCTGGATCGCTCTCGGGTTGCTAACCTTAGCGGGATTCCTACACCTTCTTCCGCGTTTGGGAAGAGCGGGACAGGGCCTTTCCGATGCCTGCTGCCGGGCGCCCCTTCTTGATGCAGTCGTGTGCTACTTCACCATCCTTCCACTAATAGTTGGTCCATTGGTCTCCGGTTGGGCGGGCCTGTTCAGCGCCGCACTTGCTCAGTTGACAACGCTTTTAATCTGGCAAACGATTCATGAGGCGGTTCATCGGGATTCCACGAAAGGTCCCCGGATCATCAAGGTGCTCAACAGGAAGTTTGGCGCTGTTCGCAATCTCACAGCGGTCTACATTACGGGTTTTGCTACCCCCGTCTTTTGGTTCGTTCGGATGGGTGAGTTGATCCTTTATCCTCCGCTCGTCAAGCTGGTCAATTTGCCCGCCTACAATGCAGGAGATTGGATCAATGTCTCGCGTCAGAAATTTACTGGCCTCGTTGGACATGACCTTATTTGGTGTTTGTACTGCGATTGGATGACTGGCGTCTGGTCCCTCGGTACCGAAATGCTTCGAAACGTGGAGTCTTTTTGGTGTCCGATCCGCTTTGCGTGTGACAAGAAATGCGCAAACTGCGCGATCGATTTTCCAGATGTCAACAACGGTTGGGTGCACGCCTCGGGAACCATGACAGACGTCGTCAGGACCCTGGATCGCATGTACCCGTCCCCAAAGGAACCTCAAGCCTGGTTCGGCCACCCTCAGCGACTGGCGCACTCAGGCAGCCCACCTACCAAGCCTGAGTTGCAACCTGAGCAGAATGTTTCCCCATGATCGAATCAGTGTCTATTTCGCGTATTCCCCGTGACTGGCCGACCGAGGTCGAACCCGGACTGATTCCGACCACCAACGCGATGGGTATCATGACAAGAGAGCCTGCACCGGTTGCGATAAGGTTTGCCGAGCATGCCGGGCGCGCCCGTCGTCCCGTGTTGGAGGTCGGAGCAGCGTACGGCAACGCCTCCTATCCCGCGCTGGAAGCAGGTGGAACAGTCATCGCCTGCGACTTGGCCGAGGACGAGCTTACTAAGCTGCGAGAGCCCGTTCCCCCCGATCTGCAGAAGCGGCTCATCACGATTCCAGCACGCTTTCCCGAGCAGCTCCACTTTACGACAGGAAGCCTCAGCGCCATTCTCGCTGCGCAAGTCCTGCATTTCTTCGATGGACCCGCCGTGCAGTCGGCTTTAGAAACTGCCTTCCGCTGGCTCGAACCCGGCGACGGAAGGCTCTATGTGGTCGTAATGACGCCTCATCTCAGCTACTATGTGAAGTTCCTGCCGGAGTTTCAGCGCCGCAAGGCGGCAGGCGAATCATGGCCGGGCACCTTCGACCCACGGCTGGCCGCGACACCCGACTGGCGCGACCGCCTGCCCCCGCTCGTCAATCTTTTCGATTCCGAGACTCTTCGCCGCGCCGTGGAAGTCGAGGGCTTCGTCGTCGAACACCTCGAGCCTTTCTGCTACATGGACTTCCCCGAGAAGCACCGAACCAACGGCGAAGAGTTCCTCGGCCTCATCGCACGAAAGACGTGATATCCATGAGCCGCTTCTCTTGCAGTTCTTGAAAAAATGACGCAATCTGAAAGCGAAGCGGTGTAAATGACGTCGTCCCCCCGATTCGCAACGTTCGGCCTTCCTGTATCGAGGAATGTCGTCATGCCACACGCAAACTGAGAGAACGCTCATGGACCTCGAATTGAAAGGCAAAGTCGCTGTCATCACAGGAGCCAGCATCGGCATCGGCCTGGCGATCTCTGAAGGACTCGCGGCCGAGGGAGTAAACCTCGTCATGGTCGCACGGCAAAAGGATAGGTTAGCCACGGAAGCGTCGCGCATCGCGGACCGGTTCGGCGTCAAATCGATTGGCGTTTCGAGCGACGTGGCAACCGCAGGGGGCATAGCCGAGGTCGTCGCCGCAACCCAAAGCAGCTTCGGAGGAGCAGATCTGCTCATCAACAATGCGGGAACAGGGTCGAACGAAACCGTGATGGAGGCGCCGGATGAAAAGTGGCAATTCTACTGGGACCTTCATGTCATGGCCGCCGTTCGACTGGCCCGGGGGCTTGTGCCATTCATGCGGCAGCGTGGCGGAGGGGTCATCCTGCACAACGCATCCATTTGCGCGGCTCAGCCGCTTTGGTATGAACCCATTTATAACGTCACCAAAGCCGCCTTGATGATGTTTTCCAAGACCCTTTCCGTCGAACTGATCAAGGATAACATCCGCGTGAACACCGTTAACCCCGGCCTCATTCTGACTCCGGACTGGATTAAGACCGCCAAACAGCTGACGGCTGACAAGGGCGGGGACTGGCAAGGCTATCTGGATGCCATCGCCAAAGAGCACGCGCCCATTGCGCGCTTTGGAACTCCGGAGGAACTCGCGAGCTTTTTCGTGTTTCTCTGCTCGGATCGCGCCAGCTATTCGGTCGGGTCCACCTACTTTGTCGACGGCGGCATGCTCAAAGTCGTCAC
>DATDAX010000298.1:0-15375 GCA_036525175.1 Terrimicrobiaceae bacterium
CAGACAAGCCTGTGTGTCATCGCCAACCGATCTCAGAATGCGAACGGAAATATCGGGGAACGCACGCAATAGCGTATCATGAAAGCCGGAGAATTGAGTCGTGCCGCGGACCTGCATTCCCCCGGCAAGGTGCGCAACCGCGTCATCCGTCATCATGAGGGGAATGGCATCCTTGTCACGGGAGTTCCAGACGCGCTCAAACCACTGAATGATTACTTCCTTCGGGGTCGGTGATTTCATGGCGTGTTGTATGCTTCGGCTATTCGGGCGCCTCGCCAACTGATCAGGTTTGATGAGGCCAGTGTTTTCAGAAAAGCAACGGTGGAGTGACCAATGCGAGGACTTGCCGTTGAGTATCATCCAAAAATTTCCGCTCCAAATTCACGCGCGCCTACACCTTGAGTACGGCTTGAGTCAACTGCGTCAGAGATTCCTTGGCGTCGCCGTAGAGCATTTCGCAGTTTTGCTTCGTGAAAAGGGGATTCTCCAGCCCTGAAAAGCCCTTTCCGCTGCCGCGCTTGAGGACGACCACCGACTTTGCTCGATCGACCTCGAGGATCGGCATGCCTGCGATTGGACTTGAGGAATTGTCGCGAGCATCGGGATTCACAACGTCGTTTGCGCCCACAACCACCGCGACATCCGTTGCCGGGAAATCGGGGTTGATTTGTTCAAGTTCATAAAGCTGGGAATAGGGAATGTTAGCCTCCGCAAGGAGAACGTTCATATGGCCGGGCATGCGGCCCGCCACCGGATGAATGGCGAACTTCACGGTCACGCCGGCCTCTTCGAGAGCAGTGGAAAGCTCCCTCACGGCATGCTGTGCCTGGGCGGTCGCCATTCCGTATCCGGGCACAAAGACAACCTGGCGCGCGTAGGCCAACTGCGGCGCCAAGTCCTCAACGTTGGCTTCCCGCATTGTCCCTCCGGCGGCACTCGTCGCAACATCTGATACCTTCCCAAACGCACCGAAGAGGACCGCCGTAATCGACCGGTTCATCGCTCTGCACATGACGATCGAAAGAATGAACCCCGATCCTCCATCCAGTGTGCCGGCGATTATCAAGACATTGTTGGAAATGGCAAAACCGATCGCGGCGGAAGCAAGGCCGGCGTAGGCATTCAGCAACGCGATCACCACCGGCATGTCCGCGGAGCCGATTGGGAGCACCAGCAAGACGCCAAATATCAGCGAAAGAACAGCCATCAGGTAGAAGAGCGCCGTCGCTCCCGGATGAAAGATCAGGATTACGAACGCGACAATGATGACGCCCAGAAGCGAAAGGTTGAAAATGTTCTGCCCTTTATAAGTCATCGGCCTGCCTGGCAGCATACCCTGCAGCTTGGCGAACGCCACCAGACTGCCAGTCGTAGTCAATGAACCAAGGAGCACGTCGAAACCTATCGCTCCCATCGTAAACTTGCTAAGATTTGCGCCGTGCAAGGAATATTCTGAAATGCCGACAAGCGCGGCGGCCAGAGCGCCAAAGGCGTGCGAGAAGGCGGTTCGTTGCGGCATCGCCGTCATAGGGACCCAGAGACCAATTCCGGTGCCGATGGCGGACCCTAGAAGCAGCCCAGCGATAATCCATTCGTAGCTGACGATCTCCTGATGCATCAAGGTGCCAATGATCGCCATCAGCATGCCGAACTCGGCCAGATGCATGCCTCGCCGGGCCGTTTCTGGATGGCTCAGCCCGCGCAGACCGAGAATGAAAAGGATCGAGGCTACGAAGTAGCTCGCCTCGATAAGATAGTGACGCATGCGCTTAGGGCTTCTCTTCTTTCGGCGCCGCCGGCTTCTTTTTGAACATCCGAAGCATGCGGTCGGTAATAATGAAGCCGCCTACCACATTCGTTGTCGCACAGGTGACGGCAATAAACCCCAGTATGGTGCTCAGCGTGGTGTGTTGTGCGCCCGCGGCGACAAGCGAGCCCACAAGCGAAATGCCCGAGATGGCATTCGTTGCCGACATTAACGGGGTGTGCAAGAGGGAAGGCACGCGAGAAATTACCTGGTAGCCAAGAAAGGCCGCGAGCATGAAAAGGTAGAGTGTGGCGACGGCTGTTTGAGAACTCATGGTGTGGAAACTAGGTCCTGAAGGGGTGGCAGCCCGTAGGCGGCGCGTATCGTTTCGTTACAGATTTCGCCGCCGTGGGTGACAACGCAGCGCCGCAAGATCTCGCGGGAAAGATCAAGCGGAAAGGTTTGAGCTTGCTTGTCCCAGCAATGTTCAATGAGGGCGGCAAAATTGTTGGATAACATATCGCTCGCGTTGGCTGCAACGCGACTGGGAAGATTTGCCAATCCGACCACCTTCACGCCGCCGACATCAAGCACTTCATCATACTTCAAGCCTTCGACATTCCCCCCTGATTCGACGGCGGTGTCGACGATGATGCTGCCTGGCTTCATTTGCTGTACCATCGCGGAGGTGACGATCACGGGCGCCTTGCGTCCGAACACCTGGGCCGCCGTAATCACTACGTCCGCCGCCGCAACGCGGTCAGTCAGGAGTTCGCGTTGTTTCTGAATCTGCTCGGGCGTGAGTGGCTTTGCATAGCCATCGGCGGTCTGCGAAACCTCTCCGAGGTCCACCTTCACGAAACGGGCACCAAGGGATTTTACCTGTTCTTCGACGGCGGGACGCGTATCGAATGCCTCGACGGTGGCGCCCAACCGCCGGGCAGTCGCGATGGCTTGTAATCCCGCGACGCCCACTCCAATCACGAATACCCGCAAAGGTTTGATCGTTCCCGCGGGCGTTATCATCATCGGGAAAATTCGCGGGCAATAACGGGCCGCCAGAATGACGGCAACGTAGCCGGAAAGGTTCGCTTGCGAGCTCAGCGCGTCCATCTTCTGAGCTACCGTCGTGCGGGGCACCATTTCCATGCTGATAGCGCTCACCCCACCAGCGGCGAGGCGTTCGACGATTTGCCTTTCATTGAACGGATCCAGAAAGCTGATCTGGATGCATCCCTGCTTCAAAAGGCCTGCCTCCTCGAGCGCCGGTTTCCGCACACGCAAGACCATGTCAGCTTCCCTGAGCGATCGCTCACGGTCGCGACCCATCTGCGCCCCTGCCGCCTCGAAGTCTGCGTCCTTGCAAAATATCGAGTCGCCAAGCCCCTGCTCGACTTCGACACTTGCGCCGAGTTTGACAAGTTTGCTGACCGTATTGGGGGTAACCGCAACGCGGCGCTCGCCGGCCAGGTGTTCTTTGCAGGCAAATATCCGCATCGCGCAGTAGACTTTTCCGATTCGGTGTCCGAGTTTACGGCCTCAGGCTAGACAAGCTGGCGTGCAGAGGGAAATCAATTTCTTGATTGCTTGTCAGGAAGAGAGCCTGGGAAGGACCTCAGGTCTGGCGGAGCCCCAACTCAACGAGCGCCATCAAGACGGAGCTGCGAGTTGGCACCTGTTGAGGCCGAAGATTCCGGACCGCCGGGCCATTCCTTGACAGGAATTCCTTCGCCGTCAAACTCACCAAGCCGCCAATGAAGCAGGAGAATTCATGCCGCACGAAGTCGAACTGATCGCCACCATCGCCATTGGGTTTGCCCTCGCGTTCACCTTCGGCTTCATCGCCATCCGTCTTGGTCTGCCGCCGCTCGTTGGCTATCTTATTGCGGGCGTCTCCATTGGTCCTTCCACTCCGGGATTCGTCGCGGACAGCGGGATGGCGGGACAGTTGGCAGAGATCGGAGTTATTTTACTCATGTTCGGCGTTGGGCTGCATTTTTCGATTGCCGACCTGATGGCTGTGCGACGCATCGCAATTCCGGGCGCAATCGGGCAAATTGTCATTGCCACGGCGATTGGGGCGGGTATGGCGGCGCTGTGGGGTTGGAGCTTGGGAGCGGGCTTGGTTCTGGGCCTGTGTCTCTCCGTCGCGAGCACGGTGGTTCTGCTCAAAGCCCTCGAAGAGCGCAACGCGGTCGAGACGCCGAACGGCCGCATCGCCATCGGCTGGCTCATCGTCGAGGACCTGGCCATGGTGCTCACACTTGTTCTGTTGCCGGCCTTCGCAGAGGCGTTCGGTGGGCGCGCAAGCGATGATGCTCCTGGACATGGGCTCTTAACCATCCTGGGAATCACGCTGGCCAAAGTTGCGGCTTTCATGGCGATTCTCCTGCTGATTGGTCCGCGCGTCTTGCCTTGGATGTTGACGCAGGTGGCACGGACCGGATCTCGCGAGCTATTCACCTTGTGCGTTCTCGCTGTCGCGTTGGGGATCGCATTCGGCTCGGCCAAGCTTTTCGGCGTGTCTTTCGCGCTCGGCGCCTTCTTCGCAGGCATGGTACTGCACGAGTCTGACCTGAGCCATAAGGCAGCGGAAAATTCCCTGCCGCTGCAGGATGCTTTTGCGGTGCTGTTCTTCGTTTCGGTCGGCATGTTGTTTGATCCCTCGATCATCCTTCGCGAGCCTTTCATGGTCGCTGCTGTGTTACTGTTGATTCTGGTGGGTAAGTCGCTGGTGGCTTTGGGAATCGTCCTCGTGCTTGGATATCCCTTGAGCACCGCTCTAACCGTCTCGGCCTCGCTCGGCCAGATTGGCGAGTTCTCTTTCATCCTGGCAGGGCTGGGAATCACGTATGGTCTTATGGAGAAGGAGGGATTGAACCTGATCCTGGCCGGAGCGCTTCTTTCGATTACGCTGAACCCGCTCATGTTCGCGGGAGTGGACCGCCTGATTCGACGGGTGCGAGCGAACCCGCGACTCAAGAAGCAATTCGAGGATTCGCGCAACACGCGCTTTGCCAGGCTCAAGGAAGATCTGGACTCCACGCGTCGGCAGGCCGAGGAAAAGGCTGCCGCCCACAAGACATTCACCCCTGAAGAGTTGGTCGACCGCTTCCCCCTCTTCAAAGGCCTTACGCCGGAGCAGCGTGAGGTGCTCGTCCTTCATTTCGAACCGCGCACCGCGCAACCCGGTGAGCGCATTATTCGAGCCGGCGACAGGGCCGACGCTGTTTATTTCATTTCCGAGGGCCAGGTCGAGGTTTCCGTCGGCGGCCGGCGCATCAAGTTGGGCCCCGGCGATTTCTTCGGAGAAATGGCCCTTATCAGCGGTCTGCCACGGTCGGCGGATGTCACGGCCCTCGACTATAGCAAGTTCGCGACGCTCAGCAGGCGCGATTTCCGTCAATTTTTAAGCAGATATCCCGATATCCGCGACCAGATTGCCACCCTCGCCGGTCAGCGCAGAGAAATGAATCGCAATCTGGCAAACGAAAGCGCGTAACACCATCCCGGCCTAATGGCTTCCAGTTCCGTCAAGACCTGACAGGAAGTCCAGCATGACTTCGGCGATCGCTTCGGGTGACTCGGTGGGCAAACCATGCCCGGCTCTCTTGAGGATGACAAACTTTGCGCCACGAATGCCATGCACCAATTGTTCCGAGAACGGCAATCCTCCCAAAATGTCTTCATCTCCGACCACAACCAGTGTCGGACAGTCGATATCGCCAAGCCGAGCGAGGGCATTAAAGCTCGTGATCGCCCGGCTTTGCTGATAGACGCCCGAAACGCTAGGAGGAAAGGGATTCGTCAACATTTCTTTGATAGCATGGTCAATCGCTCCCGGGATCGCGTAGAAATGACTCGTGTAGATCCACGGCAGGCTCAATCGAATGCCTGTCACCGGGTCCACGAGCCGGGGCAGGTCCCCCCATGACTCGATGACGGCTTTTCCGCGCTCATCAACGCGCGCACACGACGCAAGGAGCATCAATGTCCTGACGCGCTCAGGATGGCTCAGCGCAAGCTCCACCGCGATCTGCCCACCCATCGAGTGACCCGCCACATGCACCTGGCGAAGACCGATTGCGTCCAAGAGACCGGCCACATCTTTCGCCATCTGTCCGATGGTATAGGGCTCCGATGGGGCGGAAGATTGCCCAACGCCACGATTGTCGAAGGTGATGACGCGATGCTTTGATGCCAGTAAAGGAATCACCTTGCCCCAATTGGCGTGATCACACGCAAGACCCGCAATCAGCAGTAACGGCTCGCCTGCCCCGTTTTCTTCGTAGAATATCTCAATTCCGTTCGCCGTAACTTTTGCCATATGTTTGGAGTGGCTTCCCCCTTCGTACGTCTTTCCTCGGGCACACACGAGCAAACAGTCTCTGGGGGATCGTGACCGACAAAACCCTAGTTTGTCAGCGAGGGCTACGATCGACGAGCGATCAAACCGGATTGGCAAGACGAAAACAACAGATCTGCCATCAACCTTCCGGCGTAAAGCCGGGGAGAATGTCAAATCTTGCCTCAAGCTCGCCAATGCGCGAGCTCTCAATCGGAGCGAAATCCACCGTCACCGCCTCCTGGGCCCGCGCATCACCAATCGACGAGTAGAGGCCGTCACGCCGGTTGCCCGGATGTCCTTTGATGTAAAGTTGGGTGCTCCAAGGCGGGCGTCCCTTTATCTTGATCAGGAGGTGAATATGCGGTGCTGGTCGCCCCGGATAGGGCACAGGCTTGATGGTGCGAAAGTAATACTCGCCGCTTGATCCTGTGAGAAAGCGACCAAACCCCTGAAAATTCGAGTCAAACGTGCCGGCTTTTCTGTAGCTGCGTTCCTTCAAGTAGGTAGCTGTACTGTCCACCTGCCAGATCTCTATAAGGGCATCCCGGACTGGTTCGCCTTTGGTATCGAGGATGCGGCCTGTCAGGTGAGTGATCTGCCCTACCGCCGGCGTCACCGAATCGTTCACGATGACAAGGTCGTTATCGGTATCTAGCGGCAGCTTGTCGGGATACAAGGGGCCGACCGTCATCCGCGGGGTCCGCCGTGCCAGTTCTTCGGCGAACAGCCCCGGAACGCCAAAATATCCCGCGGACAGCCCCAGGCCCTGCAAAAAGCGACGACGCGTGAAGTCGAAACCCCTGCCATGCATAGAACAATAAACGCGACGTTCGTCACAATGTATAGTGTCGCCTTCAACGAAATCTAACGCCAATCACGAGCCGCCGACGCACTTCGTTGGCGGATACAGGCAGTAGAGACGCCTCTCGAAAGCCCAATCTCCTCACCCCCCCAACTTGCCCTACCAGCATACATTCCTCTCGCACGCGCGGCGCATCACCTGTTCAATCGGCGCGCTTCACTATGACCAAGCCACCGCGCTTTCTCACTCTGGCAATACTCTCAGCGTTGATAGTTCTTCCCTTGTGCATGCGTGCACAGCCTCAGGGGGAAGCCAAAGAAATTCCTGGCCCGCTCCGCGGTTGGGAAGCGTGGGCCACGTGGGAGGACCGGGACCGCGAATGTCCGACGACGTATCGGAACCCAGCGGCGCCCCTTTGTTTCTGGCCCTCGCGCCTTTCTCTCAACGTCGACGAAACGTCGGGCCGCTTCGAACTCGGCGTCACGGTCTTCAGCAAATCGTGGATTCCGTTGCCGGGAAATGACAGCATCTGGCCGCTCGAAGTCAGGGCAAACGGTGCCGTGCTTCCGGTCGTCATGCGCAACGACCGTCCTTCCGTTCAGCTGTCCGCAGGCACGTTTCGTATCGAAGGCGTCTATCGCTGGAACGAAATTCCCCGAGCGATCCGACTTCCGCAAGAGATCGGTATCGTATCGCTCACTCTTGAAGGCACGCCCGTGGAGTCGCCGGTCTGGGACGCGGACGGCGTTCTATGGCTCAAATACGGCGGCCCGTCTGAAGAGGCAGACAAGGATTTTCTCGGCGTGAAAGTCTATGCCGTCCTTGAGGATGGTATTCCGATTTGGTTGCGCACGGAGATCGAGCTCATCGTTTCTGGTAAGAATCGAGAGGAGCAAATTGGCTCAATCCTTCCGGCCGGTTGGAAGCTCTCGGCGATCGATAGTCCGATCCCCGTCGCAGTGGACGACGCAGGACGCATGAAAGCCCAGGTGCGTCCCGGAAAGTGGACGCTGCACGTTGACGCATTCCGTTTGGATAATCCGAAGGAAATCCGTTACGCGCCGGAAGCCAAGCCTGCCGTTCCAGATGAACTCGTCGCGTTCCGCGCCAGACCAGATCTGCGCATGGTTGAAATCCTCGGCGCGCCATCGATCGATGTGTCTCAGACAACATTTCCCGAACGGTGGCGCGATCTGCCGGTTTATCGATGGGATACTGCTTCGCCGCTTCGCATTGAGGAACGCATGCGCGGAATGGGAGCCCAAAAGCCGCAAGGGTTGACGATCAACCGTTCGCTATGGCTCGACGATAGCGGCCGTGGAATGACCTTCCGCGACCAGATTAACGGCCAGATGCAGCAAATCTGGCGACTGGATGCCTCTCCCGGCCAGGACCTCGGTTCCGTTCGCAGCGGTGGCCAAGGGCAGCTCATCACGCGAAATCCGAAAAACGAAGCGGCCGGGATCGAGATCCGCACGAGAAATATCAACCTCGAAGCTACGGGACGTATCGAGCATGCCAACGCGCTCCCGGCCTCCGGATGGCAATCGGACACCGATGCCTTGAATGTCACCCTCAATCTTCCTCCCGGCTGGCGCCTTTTCGCCCTCTTCGGCGCCGACTGGGTGCACGGCGATTGGCTGACAGCTTGGAGCCTGCTCGACCTTTTCCTTCTTCTGATCTTTTCACTCGCTGTGTTTCGGCTCTGGGGTTTGGGAGCAGCTGCGCTGGCAATCCTCGCTTTTGGCCTTTCCTATCAAGAACCTGGCGCACCACGTTATATCTGGCTGATCTTGCTGATGCCGCTTGCTCTACTCCGCGTTGTGCCAGACGGATGGGGGCGCCACCTCGTCAACATTTGGAAATGGCTCGCGATAGGCGCGTTGGTCTTTCAGCTTGTGCCCTTCCTGGCCCGGCAGGTGCAGCAGGCGCTCTATCCACAACTCGAACCGATCGGAGCCATCGAGAAGGAACCTCAGGGATACCGAAGGTCCACTGCGATCGGCTCGGGGGGGTTGGGACGCGGCACTAGCTCAAGGGAGGAATCCGTTAGTGCGCCTTCGGAATCCCCTGTCCCTTCAGCCAAGCGCGTCACCACCCCAAACCCGGACAGCAATCTCATGTACGAAGCAAACGCGCGCATTCAGACAGGTCCTGGTGTTCCTGCTTGGAATTGGCGCGTTGCAAGCTTCGGCTGGAACGGACCAGTGCTGGCTTCTCAAAAAGTGCATCCCATCCTTATTCCGCTCCCTCTGGAGCGCGCACTGACCGTTCTTCGCGTCGTTCTGTTGCTCGCACTTGCGTACGTTTTACTAAACGTCCGCCGAGTGCAAACCTCGATCTTTGGAACTTCCGGCAGGGTCGCCGGCCTTGTCTTGATCGGGATCCTGGCCGGCGCTCCGCCATGCGCGCACGCCCAACTGCCTGATCGCGACATGATCGAAACTCTTCGCCACCGCCTCCTCGACGCCTCCTACCCCTATCCAGATGTGGCGGATATTCCCTCCATCTCGCTCAGACTCGACGATCGGCGCATGACGATCGATGCGGAGGTGCACGCTGTCATCCGCACCGCAGTTCCGCTTCCGGGACAACTGTCCACTTGGACACCGAGCGCGGTGACGGTCGATGGAAAGCCGGAGGCCGCATTGCGTCGCGATGACAACTACCTGTGGGTGGTTGTGCCAGAGGGCGTGCATACCGTGCGCGTTGAAGGCCTGCTTGCGGAGGCCAGCGAATGGCAATGGGCATTCGCCCTAAAGCCGCATCGGGTCGCGGTCGTGGCGCCTGACTGGACCGTCAGCGGACTGCGCCCCGATGGCGTTCCGGAGCAACAGATCTTCTTCGCTCGAAAGGATAAGTCCATCGCGAGCGAGGCCGGCTATGACCGGCAGGATTTCCAGACCGTGGCAGCGGTCGACCGGGATCTGCAGCTCGGACTCGTATGGCAGGTGCGCACGAAAGTCACCCGGCTCTCACCCGACGGAAAAGCAATCGCTCTGAGTATCCCATTGCTCCCCGGCGAGAAGGTCCTCTCGGACAATATCATCGTAAGGGATGGCCTCGTCGAGGTGCGCCTCGGGGCAAGCAATACGGAGTTCGTTTGGGAAAGTGAACTCCCAGCGGTAGACAAGATCGCTTTGAGCACAAAGGCTAATGATAGCTGGGTCGAACGATGGCGTCTCGTTGCCTCGCCCGTCTGGAATCTCGGCATCTCCGGACTCGCGCCGACATTCGAGCCAGCGAACCCGGAGCTTATCCCAACATGGCATCCATGGCCCGGGGAGAACGCGGAACTTTCCATCAGTCGACCGGAAGCGATCGCCGGCGCTACGGTCACCATCAACAAGGGCGAACACGAGATCGCGCTTGGAAAACGTCAGCGCGTTTCGAAGCTAAACCTCTCCGTCAGGAGCAGTCTGGGCGAGGATTTTCTCGTGGAGCTCCCTGCTGACGCGGAGATCACGTCGCTCGCGCAGAACGGACAGGCCTCCCCGGTGCGCAAGGACGGGACGAAGCTTGTCATCCCGTTGCGACCGGGCGAGCAGTCGATATCCATCGAATGGAAAGTCAATTCGCCACTTGGGTTCTTCTCCTCTGCGGAGGAGGTCCGACTGCCGGTTCAGAGTGCGAATATCGAGACAGCGCTGCGCGTTCCGGGCGACCGCTGGATTCTATGGACGCACGGTCCCCTGCGTGGTCCCGCAGTAAGGTTCTGGAGCATTTTGGTCTGTGCGCTTGTTGCGGCCTGGGTGCTCGGACGGATCTCGCTCTCACCACTTCGGTCAATGGAATGGATGCTCCTTGCAATTGGACTTACGCAGGTTCCGTTGCCCGCCGCTCTTGTCGTTATCGGATGGCTATTCTTGGTGGCCTGGCGCGGGCGGGCGTCGTTTTTGCAGTTTCCCGCATGGGGCTTCAACCTGCTGCAGCTTTTTCTGATCGCACTTACGGCGGTGACTCTCGTCGTGTTCGTTGCTGTTGTCGCGGAGGGACTCCTGGGCGACCCGGAGATGTTCATATTGGGCAATGGTTCCAACCGCACGCTGCTTCGCTGGTATCAGGCACGATCCGACGTGACATTGCCGACCCCCGGGTTTGCTTCGGTCTCCATATGGTGGTACCGATTCCTCATGCTCGCCTGGGCGTTGTGGCTCGCCGCATCTCTCATTCGATGGCTCCGCTGGGCATGGAATCAATTTAGCGGGGGAGGATGCTTCAGGCGCATGGGCAGGAAGGCTCTCACGCCGCCGCCGATGCCCACGCAGGGCTAAGGCGGTTCCGCGTTCCGAAGCAAGGACGGTTTTCGGAGCCAGGGACTGCGATATAGCGAAAGGCGCCTGAATCTGCTAGCAAAGGGCATGTCGGTCCCGCAAAACACCATCGCAATCATCTACGATTACGATCAGACGCTTTCGCCGTTTTATATGCAGGAAGAGGCGATCTTTCCCGTTTTCGGCATCAACTCGGACGCATTTTGGAAGCGGTGCGCCGAATTGGTGAAGGACCGGGGTTACGATAATGAATTGGCCTACATGAAGGTCCTCCTGGATTCCCTGGAAATGGATCGTCCGACCGGTGCTGAGCTCCGGAAGCTCGGAGAGCGTCTGACCTTTTACAGGGGATTGCCGGAGATGTTCGAGGAGTTCAAGGAGGGTCTTCTTTCGGCGGAACACACGACGCACGGAATCACTGTCGAACACTACATCGTTTCTTCGGGCCTGAAGGCGCTTCTGGACGGCTGCAAACTTGCGCCATATGTCAGGGCGATTTTCGGCTGCGAGTTTGCTGAAGACTCGCAAGGTAGAATCACGTTCCCACGCCGTGTCATCAGCCACACGCAGAAGACGCAATTCTTGTTTCGCATCAACAAAGGCATGCTCGACATGAGTCAGGACGTGAATGACCACATGCCGCCGGATCTTCGGCCGATTCCGTTTCCAAACATGATATACGTCGGCGACGGACCGACAGACGTTCCATGCTTTACCGTGATGCGCCGCAACGGCGGCCAGGCAATCGCCGTCTACAATCCGGACGACCCAACGCGCCTCAGCTTCAAAAAATGCTACCAACTTTGCACGCACGCTGATCGGGTAAAGAACATCGCGCCTTCAGACTTCCGCCGCGGCAGCCACCTCCGGCTCCTAATCGAGGAAATGGTCCACGAGATCGCAGGCCAGATGATCCAGCACCGCCGCAATGAGCTCGAGGCGGGCACCGTGAGGGCGCCGAGGTACTAGGAAGGTAAGCCCTCTTCCGGAATTCCCTCCAACGTCCTGCAACCCAGGCACACCCGCTAAAACGCCAGCAAGAGCTCACCCGGTGCGCCGCAATCTATCGCCACTCGTGCTTGGGATACTGGCGCTGGAGCTGTTGCTTTAATTTTGGGTAAGACTCCGCCCAAAATGTCTTCAGATTATTTGTCACCTGAACGGGCCTGTGGTTCGGTGCGAGGACGTGGATGACCAGCGGCACTCGTCCGGCAGCGATCTTGAGGTCATCAGCGACACCATAAAGGTCCTGAATCCGCGCGCTGAGGTAGGGCGGCGAGTCGGACGAGTATCTGATCTTGGCGCGGCGTCCTCCGGGGAGTTCGAGGCGTTCCGGAGCATGCTTGTCAACGAGCTGCTGATGCCCAGGGGAAAGAAGTGATCGGACAAGGTTCAAAATCGGTCGATCCTTGATTTCGCGGTAGTTTGTGGCTCCCTCGCATGCGAGATGAACGGCATATTCGCGTTCGACGGAGCCGATTTTTGGGATCGCGTGTTCGGGGAGGGCCGCAGTCAGGAAATTCACGCGCGCGATCCACTGTTCTACCGAGTCATTCCATTGGTTGAGTGTGAGATCTCCGTCCGAAACAGCTTTTGCGAGGCAGGCCGAGGCCTCCGGCGAGGGCTCCGCGTCGCGGTCCACCGAATCGATGACGAGGTCGCGAAAAATCCTTTCACGACGGACGACCACCCGGTTCTGTGACTTGTCGAAGAGGTGCGTCACACGATCTTCAAAATCGTCCGGAAACATTTCGCGCAGCCATCCTTCCTCAATCTCGGTCACGAGGGAAAGGACGACCTGCGCCTCACCGCCGCGGCCTTCGATCTCGTTGATCTCGGCAGCGACAATAAGCCGGCTGTTCTGCGCGACACTCGAGCGCGCCAGCTGTCCGCGGCGGCCGTGAACAATATCACAAATGAGCGTGCCTCCACTTCGACGGCGAGCAACCTGATCCGCAAATCCCGCCAGAACACACCGCGCGATGGCCTCGTCCTTTGCCGCGCCTGACTCCGTATCGAGACCCTCGGCGCGCGCAATCTCAAGAAATTGCTCGAAGAGCTTTTCCACCTGACGGGCGGCCTCCGCATGGATGGCAAGCGAACGCAGAGCCTCGGTGCGAAATTTGTGGCGCTGCGCATAGGAGAATGCACGGATCAGGATGAGAAAGTCGGAGATGCCCTGGCCGAAAATTTCCGAACGCTCCTCCTCGACGCGTCGCTCCGCCCTCAGCAAGAGATTGCGCGATTGGGTCAATGCTGCGATGAGCGCGGCGGCGCGCACGCAGTCGAATTCCTTTGCAGCGAGAAACATTCGTGCGTAGCGAGGATGAACCGGGAAGCTCAGCATGCGGCGACCCGTGTACGTGATTTCGCCGGAATGACTGTCCAGCGCGCCAAGGTCGGAGAGGAGTTGTTCGGCACGAGCGAGGGATTTTTCTTCCGGCCTGTCGATCCAGCGAAAGCGTGAGAGATCGCGCACTCCCGCCGCCTTGAGGCTGAGCAACGTCTCCGCCAGGTCGAGCCGACGTATCTCCGGCAATTCGACCGCTGCGCGCAGACTGTGATCGCGCTGCGTCCAAAGGCGCACGCAAAGTCCCGGTGCTGTGCGCCCCGCTCGGCCGGCGCGTTGTTCTGCTGAGGCACGGCTGATCTTTTCGATGAATAGCGTGTTGATGCCGCGGTGAGGATCGTAGCGGGCGACGCGCGCGAGCCCGGAATCCACGACCATCGTCACGCCGTCTATCGTCAGAGAAGTCTCCGCCACGTTTGTGGAAACGATGATCTTCCGCTTTGCGGTGCGCGCCACAGCCTTATCCTGCTCGGATGCAGGGAGTTCGCCATGAAGCGGAAAGACAATGCATCCGCTTGGCGCACGATGATTGATTTCGTTGATGGTGCGCTGGATTTCGTACGCTCCGGGCATAAAGACAAGGATGTCACCGTCCGACCGGTCGAAATGCTCCGCAACGGCCTCCGCCGCAAGCTCCCACGGCGGATCATCACGAGGCTCATGATGCAAGTACTCGATCTCGACAGGGTATGTGCGTCCCTCCGACGACAAGGTCTGGCAAGGGGCCAAATGGCGTTCCAGCTGTGCACCATCAAGCGTGGCGGACATGACGATAATCTTGAGGTCGGGACGCGTGGACTCCTGCAGGTCCAAAGCGCGAGCAAGGCTGACGTCGCTGAAGAGGTGGCGTTCATGAAACTCATCGAAGATCAGCGTAGAGATCTCTTCGAGTCGCGGATTGACAAGCATCCGGCGAAGGAGAATTCCCTCCGTTACGAATAGGATGCGCGTCTCAGGAGAAGAAACATTGTCCAGCCGGATCTGGTAGCCTACCTCGCCTCCAAGTTCGCCGTTACGCTCCTCTGCGACCCGCTTTGCCAGCATCCGCGTCGCCAGGCGTCGCGGCTGAAGGATTATACATCGCCCGGATTCCAGGGCACCGCCATCCAAGAGAATCTGCGGAACCTGAGTCGATTTTCCCGAGCCTGTCGGGGCTTGCAGGATGAGGCGTCCGCAACCGCGGACTGCGCGGATGATCTCCTCGTCGAGGTCGTAGATGGGAAGAAACCCACTCGTTTCGGCTTTGCTTTGATTCATTTTTGCCAAGCGTGCTCTGGCCATGGGACGCGAACACCATCAACGTAAGATTGCGAGAAAAAGATGCGAAATATAGTCGCCAAACTTTGCGCTACAAACACACTCGCCAAACTTTGCGCCTTTGTATTATCTGCTCACATGATTCGGATTCGACGGCATCTGTTGGTTGCTTTCCTCGCTTTGCCGTTGCCCGGGTTGCGGGCCGCTGAAAGCCCGATGACCCCCAGCCAGATCGACCAAGCGGTTCGCTTAGAATCACTTACCATCCCGATGCCGGGTGAATTCTTTGCCGCAATCAACAAGCTGGAACGTCCAAACTGGAAGCAATTGGTACGCACGGGTACCCCTGAAGCCACGGCCAATCGCGCACAAATCGCCCTTGTGCTTGGCACCCTTGTGGCGGACGGCTACATCGCCGTGGAGGCTCAGGATGGCCAAGGGGTCAAGAACATCGGCAAGGAAATCATCAATCTCGCAAAGAAGCTGAACGTCAGTCAAAGCGTCCTCGGTCGAGGTAATAGCATCAACGATTTCGCGGAGAATAACGATTGGAATGCGTTGCGCGAGGAGCTGGAAGCGACCCAAAACGAAGTCAAA
>DATDAX010000299.1:0-4637 GCA_036525175.1 Terrimicrobiaceae bacterium
AGGAAGCGTCAAGAATGGGCGCGACAGCACGAGCAAACGTCTTGGTGTAAAGAAGTTTGGAGGGGAGGCTGTCATCGCTGGCAATATTATCCTTCGCCAACGCGGCACGAAATTTCTCCCGGGTAGAAACGTCGGCCTTGGGCGGGACTATACGATCTTTGCTCTCGTCGACGGTTCCGTGAAATTTGACCGCAATGGCCGGCGTGTGAATGTCGAGCCTGCCGCCTCGGCGAGCTAGGCTTTCGGCGACACCGACGATACAAGCGACGACGTAATTCGTAGTCGTTTGGTTTAGATCAATTCCACTGCAGAAGCTGGAATACCTTCTTCGCTGAGGGATTGAACCAGCGGCACGCCGGCTGCAACTCGCGCGAGAGGAATTCCGTGGCGCCGGGCTTCAAGTCGCCAAAGGTCGAAGTGTGCGCGATAGGTTGCAGAGTAGGCGCTCAGGTTGTTTGCATCGAATCGAAGGTCTCTTCGCTCCGTGCTTTCGCAGTCGCTGAGTTCCGTATTTCCCAGCCAGTCCGGCTTGGCCTCCGAATCGCAATAGGGAGCCAGGAGAATCGGACGCGCATGGTTTGCCAGCAGAAGCGGCATCAATGACTTTGGGTCTGTCGGGTACAGCAGATCGCTGATGAAGACACGCAGCGACGCCGTCCGCCAGGGGATACAGCGAACGTCCGGCGCGCTCGGTGAATCACTGGAGCTGCTGCTGGCGGAGAATTTCCATCCGACCTTGGTTTCATGATGGGTGACGATTGAACCCTCGATAGAAAAGAGTCGCACTGATGCTCCGGCGCGCAGAGCGGTTTCCAGACAAAACCAAGCAAGCTCGAGCGTGCACCGGCTTTTCTCATCGTCAAGAAACATTGATCGCGAGGTATCGATTGCCAGATCCGCGAGCGGGCGCACTTCTTCCCGGTAGAGCTTCATGGTGTAAAGGCCGGTGCGCGCATAGGCATGCCAGTCGATGTGCCTGGGATCGTCGCCCGGAACGTACGGGCGATGATCTTGAAAGTCGATGGAGCTTCCCGCGCCGGTGCCTGGCACAGAACCGTCGGTGCGCCGCAGGCCCAACTTGAATGGCAGCGCAATGCGCTCCGCAACGGCGCGCATTGCGGGCCTCAATTCGGCTTCCGCGTCAGGCTTCAAAGGTGGCTATCGACCCTTTGCGAGCCTTCGGGTCGCGAAGCACAAACTCCTGCAAGCGTATCAGAGCGTCCGGCAGAACTCTTCGAGGCGATCGAGGCCCTTCTTAATAACGTCGAGGCTTGTGGCATAGCTGAGCCGGATCGTGCGATCATCGCCGAACGCAATGCCCGGGACAACGGCAACGTTGGCCTTGCTGAGAAGGCGGTCGGCAAAATTTTGCGATTTTAGGCCGTATGTGCTGATGTTCACAAGGATGTAAAACGCGCCCCGCGGTCGTATGGCGCTTAGCCCGGAGATGTTGCTTAGCCGGTCGAACATGTATTCGCGGCGGATATCGAATTCATCGCGCATGTCGGTAACGCATTGCTGGTCGCCTTTGAGAGCGGCGAGTCCTCCCTTCTGGGCAAACGAACACGGGTTTGACGTGCTATGGCTCTGCATTGAGTCAATCGCCTTGGCAATCGCCTCCGGGGCTCCAAGATAACCGAGTCGCCAGCCAGTCATCGCATACGCCTTGCTGAAGCCGTTCACTGTGATCGTCAAATCGTGAGCCTCCGGCGTCAGAGACGCGATGCTGACGTGCTCTGCCCCTTCGTAGGTGAGTTTTTCGTAGATTTCGTCCGAGAGAATGTAAATTTCCTCTTCTGCGGCCACCTCGGAAATCGCGCGCAGCTCCTCCTTTGTGTAGACCGACCCTGTCGGGTTGCCCGGCGAATTGAGGATGATCATCTTCGTCTTGGGCGTCATGGCGTTCTCGAATTGTTCGGCGGTCATCTTCCAGGTGTTCTGCTCCGTGGTCTGAACGATGACAGGCTCTGCTCCCGCAAGGCGGACCATTTCCGGATAACTCAACCAATACGGCGCAGGGATGATCACCTCGTCGCCCGGATCGCACACGGCAGTCACCGCGTTGTAGCAGGACTGCTTTGCGCCATTGCTGACGATGATCTGGCTCGGCTTGTATTCAAGGTTGTTGTCCTTCTTGAACTTCTCGGAAATCGCCTGGCGCAGCTCTGGCACACCGGAACTCGGGGTGTATTTCGTAAAGCCGGACTGGATGGCTTCGATGCAGGCGGCCTTGATATGCTCAGGAGTATCCATGTCCGGCTCGCCAGCCCCAAAGCCGCAGACATCGATGCCTTCGGCTTTGAGCGCCTTGGCCTTGCTGTCGATGGCGAGGGTGAGCGAGGGAGTGAGTTCTTGAACGCGAGTAGCAAGTTGCATGATGTATTAGGAGAGGTATGCGTGGATGAGTGGGCTAAGATTGTTTTCTGTGACACGAATAATGTCCATCTCGCGCTTGGCATTTTCAGCGGAGTCCGAGGCGTGCGCGGCGTTGATCATGATCGTTTCTCCGAACTCGCGCCGGATTGTCCCAAAAGGAGCCTGTGCCGGATCGGTCGGACCCAGCACCTCGCGGATTTTGGAGACTGCATCGATCCCTTGATACACAAGGGCGACACATTTCTCTGTGCCCGGCAGCGTATGTCGTTCGGGAGGACATTGACTCGGACGCGTCCCGGCCATGAACTGGACAATACCCTCCCAGTAAGTGCGGCCGGCCATGGGACCGATCAACTCGCCGAGTTGACGTTCTGCAGTGGCATCCATGGGAACACCGAATTCCTCTTCGAGGGAGAGACGTGCTCGCTTGCCACTGGAGTCCGTCAGCTTCTCGACCATGGCACCCAGAACAGGTCTGTAGAATTCCTCGGCCTCCGCGACGCTCATGTTATGGACTTTGAATCCAATGATGGAGAGTCCGGTGCGCGAGAAAAGGTCCACGACTCCTCCCAGACGCGCATTGGGAAATCGAAAGTTGTCGGGCTTGATCAAGACGAGCGTCTTTTCGACATTCTCCCCAGCGGGGTAGGGAATGCAATCGTCGAGAATTCCTCCATCGGAGTCCGAGTATTTCGCCCAGATAGCGAGATGTTTGCGTGCCGCCTCGGAATCCTGCGCCGCAAGCACGGCTGGCTCGAAGTAGACGACCCGACTATCCTCGACAATATAGTCCCCGTATGTGTCGCGGATCGTCTCGCCGCGGGGGCGCTCATGGACAATATGTCCGGCAACGGCTCGGGTTTGGAGAACGGCATTCTTACCCTTGAGGACCAGGAGAAGTACCCGCTGGCGGACATTCTCTGCGTCGGGCGAGAACTTCTTCAAGATGTAATCGCGAAGCAATTCTTGTATGCCGCGCCACCGCTGGTCACCCTCCGGAATAGCGGCTGCAGCAAACTCCTCAACCAACTCGCGACTCGGCGCAAACATGCGAGCCGCGGCCAGTTCCAGTCCTGATCGTGACAAGATGCGGGACAGAATCCCGCCGGTTCGCGACTTGCGGATCGAGTAAGGTGTAATGAGAACGTAAGAGAGCTCCATGGCGGCTTTTCACGCCCAGACAGGGCGGGAACCGGTCATGAGCGGACCGGGAAAACTACTGGCGGGGGGAAGAAGCCGTCAACGAATAAAAAGACCCGGAGTTTTCCACGCCCGGCTACGCGCTGTCGGGCCACAGGAATTTCCCCGTCATTCCAGCGAGGGCGGGTTCGTTCGTCTGAAACGATTCGCGCCCCGTCCGGTAAGGCTTTGCAGAGGGTCATCAAATTCCACTTCCCTGCAGAAGCGTGACACCACGCGCTACTTGGTATCCCGGAAGGTCGGCATGCTCATGTGCCAGAGTGCCGAGCATGGTATGTTCATTCTCGCCCCACCAGCCTTCGATGACTTTGAGTGCCGCGCGACGCGGGCAGTAGAGGTAGTCGTTGAGAAGGCTGAGGGGAAGTGGATCCACAGTCCAGGTTTCGGCAACGTCAGGTTTCCGCAAGCGGGAGCAGCGGCTCGAAGCCGGCGATGAGAAAATGCCGGTCGGTGGTAAGCGCCTGCCGGATTCCAAGTTCCTTCATGAGAACGAAGCTGGTGCAATCCGTGAAAGAGTAGCCTTGATCGGAATGCTTTTTGAAAAAGGTGATCGCCTGTTCAAAGCGATCGGGACCAATCCAGGACATTTCAAAGGCGCAACTCTGCTCCACGATTTCCAGCATGCGCAGCGCCGCATATCCCCCCGCTCTCGCCTTCGCAAGTGTCAAGGATTCGTCGAGAATGTAATCGGTGAGGACAAAGCATGCCCGGTTTCTCAACAGTTCACGAACAATCCGGACTGCTCTCTTGCGGGATGGATCTCGATGATCCGCCAGCGGATAGAGGCCCGATGAATCGACAAGGACCTCACGCCCCATAGACAATCCGATCGATCTCCCGGTTGGTGAGAGCCCCCCCTGGCCCCTCGAAGCCATATTTGTCAAGGTTTAGAAGGGGATCGTTTTTCAGAACGGCGTGGGATTTCGTTTTCAATCCGGTCAATTTCGCAACCGGCTTCCCGTTCCTGGCGATGATGATCTCTTCGCCCCGTGCGGCACGCTGGAGCAGGCGCGAAAACTGCGTCTTCGCGGCGTGTATGTTGATCGTCGTCGGCATGAGAG
>DATDAX010000300.1:0-3272 GCA_036525175.1 Terrimicrobiaceae bacterium
TTCATCATCGTCACCGAGAGCGGAATGTTGCATCGTCTTAAAAAGGAGGTTCCAGGAAAGCTTTTTATTCCCGGCCCGACCGACCTCTGCGCTTGCAATGATTGTCGATACATGAAGCTCAATACCCTTGAGAAGCTGCGCAACTGTCTTGATTACCTCGAGCCTGAGATCACCATTCCAGAGCCTATTCGCTTGAAGGCCGAGCGCTCGGTTCGCCGGATGCTCGAGTTGAGTCGCTAGCAGCGTCATAGGGACCGGCTCCCGCAGTGAGATGCGCGCAGTCCCGTTTACCCGCCGCGAAAACTCGGTTCCGGGGGCAGCCAGCTTGGAACGTGGCCGTCCCTCACGCTCGGGTTTCGCCGAAGCCCGTTTCGTGTATCTTCAAGGAATGCGCTACCTTGTCAAAGCGCGGGTCAAAAGCGGATGCGAAAGGACCCTTGCAAAGGCCATCGAAGAAGGCACGCTGGGCCGGGGATCGGTTGCCGGTGATGAATATCTCTACGACATGGAACATGCCCGCCTCCAGCAGGACGGTACTACTGTGTGGGTTGAGGTCTGTTACTGCTCCACACCTCTGCAAGAGGAACGCCCCTACTGGGAGCAGTTCTTTGAGCTGATCCGTATCCAGGATGCCCACTCGCGCCGCAATTGCCGCCATGAGAATGGCACGGAACTCTGGGCTTGCAGCAATTGCAATTGCACCCACCGCCTCGAAAAACGTCTCCAGACCTGTGGAAAGCCGTTTCTCGAGAGCTTGTAGCCCTCCTTTATTGAGAGAAACGAACGTGAATATTCCCCACATTATTTCTTATTACACGTGAATACATGCTTGCTCCTTGCGGGGACCAAGAAGGGGTTATTTTTATTTACGAGTCGGGACCGGTTGCGTTGGGAATCAACCGGACCGTTCCATTCCGGGCGCGAGATTAATCACGCGATCTACGATTCTCGCAATAGGTCGATTTTCGCCGCGGTGAACGACGCTTGGTTTGGTTGCGAAGTCGTCCGTTCGGCAGATTTTGGCCGGTCCTGGCGCTCAGCCTCTCGTAACCCGGCGTTTGCGGCAGAGTCTGAAACCAAGCTTGAGCGCATCTGGCATATTGAGCCGGGAAGGCCAGGCGAACCGGACGTCCTCTATGCTGGAGTTGCCCCGGCGGCACTCTTTGGCAGTTGGGACGGCGGAGAGACATGGTCGGAGATTTCGTCGCTGACGAACCATCCTAGTCGTTCGCGGTGGGAACCTGGGGCGGGCGGGCTTTGCCTTCACTCCATCGTGGTTGATCCCACGAGGCCTTCGAGGATGTTTGTGGGAATCTCGGCGGTAGGCGTTTTCCGTTCCGACGACGCAGGAAAGTCCTGGCAGCCAGCAAACAAAGGGACGCGAGCGGAATTCTTGCCTGACAAGTTCCCCGCGTTCGGGCAATGCGTCCACAAGTTGCTGTTGGGAGACGGAAAGCGGTCGCTTCTGTTTCAGCAGAATCATTGCGGGGTCTATCGGAGTGAGAATGGCGGCGAAAGTTGGGTGGAGATCACCGCGGGGTTGCCTTCGGATTTTGGCTTTCCGCTAGCGATTCACCCTCATAAGCCAGATACGATTTACGTGATACCACTCCAAGGCGCGGAGTTTCGTTGTCCGCCGGAGGGAAAGTTGCGTGTTTTCCGGAGCCGCGACGGGGGCAGATCCTGGGATGCTCTCGGCGAAGGCTTGCCGCAGAAGGACGCGTATGTGGGAGTCTATCGCGAGGGAATCGCCACCGACACCGCGGACCCTGTAGGAATCTACTTCGGAACGAACACCGGAAAGATCTTCGCCTCAAGGGACGAAGGCGACTCCTGGAGCACGCTTGCCGACAACCTGCCTCCCATATACTCGATTTCAGCGGCGGTTGTCTGAGAGAAGGTGCCGCAAGAGTGCGTTAACGTTCTCTGGGCGCTAGGCCTTGCCGAACATGGCGTCGGCGCGCCGCTGCAGTTCATCAGGCGGCACGTCCTCCTGGTGAGTCGCAAACATCCAGAGGTGCCCGGAAGGGTCCTGAAGCTTGCAGCTCCTATCGCCGTAAAACTGGTCCATAACCGGTTGCAAGACTTTCGCTCCGGCGGACACAGCACGTTCTACAAACGGATCTACGTCCTCAAGATAGATCATCACGGTCGTCGCAGAACCGCCAATCGACAGGGGGCTTAGGCAGTCCCATTCAGGAAATTCGTCGGAAAGCATGATCCGTGCGCCCGCGATTTGGATCTCGGCATGGGCGATCTGGCCGTCGGCCATCGGCATCCGCATCAACTCCTTCGCGCCGAAAGCGGCCTTGTAGAAATCGAGGGCGCTCGCGGCGTCCTTACAACAGATGTAGGGTGTGGCTCCCTCATAACCTTGGGGAATGGCTTTTACAGGCATGGCAAGTGATAGATTGCACGCGATCCGGCCATGTTCGAGGAAACTTTCCTATTTTGTTCCGCAGTGGCGGGACGCCGCATCGACAACCAGGTTGGCGGTCTCCTTGTAACCCAGCATACCTGTGTTGATAACGAGGTGGTAGCAATGAGGATCTGCGACGTCCGCGCCGAAATAGCGTCGAATGTACCGCCGGCGGGCACGGTCCATTTTGTCCACATACTGGGCCGCTTCCTTTTTGCTCAGTTTGAAGTACTCCGCAATGTGGCGCACGCGGGATTCCAGTGGGGCGACCAGCCGAACATGGAAAGCATGCGAGAGATTGGCGCAGATGATGTGTGATCCGCGCCCGATCAGGACCACCCCACCCGCCTTGGCCAGCTGGAGGATGGTTCTTGTCATGCTTTGAACCAAGGCCGGCGTGGAAGGATGCAGCCCGAGCAGCTCTTCGAATGCGTCCTCAAGAGCCGGCTTTCCGTCTTCTTGAATGAACTCCTCCAAGCGCTCGGGAAGATCTTGATCCGCGAGGAATGCCTTCACGATATTCTGGTCAAAGAGAGCCCACGAACGGGCTCCTCCCTTTTCAAGCAACTGGAACGAATCGGTCACCATTTGCCCAATGGTGATGGCGGCGGCGCCAGTCTCCCTGGAAATGGTGATTACGGGGCGCGGAACGGTGCCTTCGCTTCGATACTCCCGGGCCTGGGCGAGCAAATACGCCCTCCATTCGTCGAGCGAAAACTTTCTCATGCGCCGGCGGCAGAGCTGGAGCCCGACCTCATTTCGTCAGGATCAATCAAGAACCTTAGGGCTCTTTTTGGAATGCAGCACTCGACCATTTCCACCTTGGTGTGAATCACTACAAATCCGGGACCCT
>DATDAX010000301.1:0-7050 GCA_036525175.1 Terrimicrobiaceae bacterium
ATCCTGCAAGGGTTAAGCGCGTGGTCCTTGGCGACAATGATTACGTCTACGATGCGACCCGCTTTTTCGTCACTTCGATTGACTTGCCGCTGATCGCTCAAATCCTGGAAGCCAGCCCCTCGGAACCCTACGTGGGCATGATGCTCAAGCTGAACAGGATGCAGATCGCCCAGCTCATCCTGGACAACCAATTGCCGTCGTTGAATAGCGGAAAGGCGAGTCGGGCCATGGAGCTGGGTGCGCTTTCCAAGCCCCTATTCGGCGCCATCGAACGATTGATCAATCTGCTGGCAGAACCGGAGTGCATCCCGGTGCTTTCAACGTTGGTCCAGAAGGAGATTGTTGTCCGGCTGCTCACGACGGAGTGTGGGCCGAAGATCCGGCAGATCGCAACCGGGGGCAGCCATATCCACCAGATCTCTCGAGTGATCGATCGGATCAAAGGCAATCTCTCGGAAAGGCTTCGTGTCGAAGACCTCCCCGGTCGAGCAGGGATGAGCGTTTCGACCTTGCACCACCACTTCCGGTCGTTGACTGCGTTGAGTCCGCTGCAGGTTGAGAAACACTTGCGATTGAACGAAGCGAGCCGACTGATGCTCATCGACCGTGTCGATGCGGCCACCGCTGCCTTTCAGGTGGGCTGTGAAAGCCCCTCGCAATTCAGTCGGGAGTACAGCGGCGGAACAAGGCCTAGCAGCTAGCGGAGGAAGAGGCGTTGAAAAAAGGGAATGGCAGAAAAGCCCCGCGAGTTCACGGGCAGCGAGCTTTACGCCAAGGCGTGATTTTCAGGTGCTTTTTGCCCGCGACACAAGCGCTGGAAAATTAAAAACAAAAAGGAAGTTGACAGTTGCGCCCAAGTAGTGCATATACACACCATGTCCACAGAACTGGATATGTCGGCGATGGAAAACTGTGTGTGTTTCAACTTGCGTTGGGTAACGCGGAAAGTGACGCAGTTCTTTGACGCGGAAATGCGGCGGCATGGAATCCGTCCCACGCAGGGGACGATCCTGGCGGCATTGAATGCCCGGGACAGTTGGACCATGGCGGAATTGAGTGATTGGCTGGGGATGGAACGCACAACGCTCGTGCGAAATCTCCGGCCATTGCAGCGAGACGGTTTGGTGGAGCTCGGCGGCGGCGGGCGCGGCAGGCTTGTGGAGCTGGCAATCACGGCGAAAGGCCGAAAACAGATGGAGAAACTCACGCCGGCTTGGCGTTCAGCCCAAAGCGCCGTCGTCAAAACTCTCGGTGAAAAGCGTTGGTCTGCCGTGCTCTCCGATCTCGAGACTGCGGCATTGGCCCTGAACAAATAGCGAAAAATGACCCTGAAAGCTACAAACACGACAAAACTGGTTTCTGGTGTGTATATGCACTCTACGCCACCGAAGAAAGAGTGGGTTCTCGTCACGGGCGCATCGAGCGGTTTCGGCGAGGAATTCGCTCGTCAATATGCCCAGCAAGGGCATCCGCTCGTCCTGGTGGCACGCCGACTGGAGCGGCTGCAAACACTTGCCGAAACCATACGCCGGGAGCACCGAATTGAGGTCGTCGTGGAGCAAGTTGATCTTTCGGATGTTGCGGCGGTTATCCAATTGCATCAGCGCCTCCGCGAGCTGGGCATTTCGATCGAGATCCTGATCAACAACGCCGGCCACGGCCTGCAAGGTCCGTTCCTGGGAGCCCAGTTGGACGCGGCGCTGGCGATGGTGCAGTTGGACGTCGCCAGCCTGACCGCAGTCACCCACGTCTTTGCTCAAGACATGCGAACACGAAAACGCGGGAAAATTCTGCTGGTCGCCAGTCTGTTAGCCTACCAGGGCCTGGAGAATTTCGCCGTATATTCAGCCGCCAAAGCTTACGTATTGCGCCTGGGTGAAGCCCTGCATCGCGAACTCAAGCGCGATGGCATCACGGTCACGGCGCTTTGCCCGGGCATGTCAGACACCGGGTTCGCCACCGCTGCACAACAGAAGATAACGCCCGCGTTGAAACTGTTGATGATGCAGCCGGCACCGGTCGTGCGCGCCGGAATCCGCGCGCTGCATGCCGGGCGCATGAGTGTCGTGCCGGGCTTGGCTAACAAGGCCATGGTGATCTTTACCTGGGCAACGCCACGCTGGTTGCACCAGGCCATGTTCTCTCGTGCCATGAATTCGTGAACCGAAAGGCGTTACCATGAACACACCGCTCAAAGACCATCCAGTTTTCAAAGGGCATCAGCAATGGCCCATGCCACGGAGCGCATCCGAACCTCCAGACGCAGCAGGGTTACGCCAATCATGTGCGGACGCGGGCGCGGATGGAATCAGCATGGTGAAGATTGATCGTGGGCCGTTGATGACCATTGGTCTGCTGGCAGGATGGCTGACGCTGGCTTTAATGACGGGAGGATGTTCGAAGCCGGCCGCGAAAGATCCGCGTCTGCAGTCTCCGAGGGTGGAGGTTTTCAAGGCGCAAGCGGCTGGCTCGAATAGCAGAGCCTTCACCGGAGTCGTGGAAGCTCGGGTGCAAAGCGACTTGGGCTTCCGCGTCGGGGGAAAAATCCTGGAGCGATCCATCAATGTGGGAGAGCGCGTCCAGAAAGGTCAGATCCTCATGCGGCTTGATTCCGTGGACCTCAAACTCTCATTCGCCGCGCAACAAGCAAACGTCGAGGCCGCTCGGGCCAAATACATACAAGCAAAGGCGGATGAAACGCGGTTTGCTGCGCTGGTCAAATCAGGTGTAGTATCGCGTCAGGAATATGATCAGGCCCGGGCGGCGCTGGACAGCGCCAAGGCGCTGCTGGAAGCGGCGGAGGCGCAGGCAAGAGTCAGTAATAACTCCAGCGAGTATGCTGTCTTATTGGCTGACGCCGGTGGGGTGATTGTTCGGACGTTGAGCGAACCAGGTCAGGTCGTAGCGGCAGGGCAAACCGTCATCCAGTTGGCGCATGATGGCCCACGAGAAGCCTTGGTCAACCTGCCCGAGGGCGTGCGACCTGATTTAGGAGCGACCGCCTCCGCACGGATGTATGGGCAGGATCAAGTGTATCAGGCCACACTGCGTGAACTCTCCAATGCGGCGGACCCGGCGAGCCGGACGTTTGAAGCGCGCTATGTGCTCGAAGGTGAAGCCGCCTCGGCGCTGCTCGGCTCGACGGTCACCATCACATTGATCGCGAAGCAAACCTCCGGCAGCCATTCCGTTATGGTGCCAGTCGGCGCGATCCATGATCGTGGCAGCGGGCCGGGCGTCTGGATCGTGAACGGCAAGTCGGAAGTGAAATTCCGCCGCGTCCAGATTGCTTCAATCGCTCAGGAGCAAGTCGTCGTATCTCAGGGAGTCGATGCCGGTGAAAAAATCGTGGCGCTCGGAGCGCATCTCCTGCATGAGGGACAAGTCGTTAACCTGGAAAAAGAGGAGAAGACGTCCTATGCGAAGTTTTAATCTCTCCGCTCTGGCGGTGCGGGAACGCGCCATCACGCTGTTCTTCATCTTCGCTTCGGCCCTTGCGGGCATCTACGCCTATTTCCAACTGGGGCGGGCGGAAGATCCCTCCTTCACGATCAAGGTGCTCACGGTGACCGCGGTGTGGCCGGGAGCCACCGCGCAGGAGATGCAGGATCTCGTGGCGGAGCCGCTGGAGAAACGGCTCCAGGAGTTGCGCTGGTATGATCGCGTGGAAACCATCACGCGACCGGGGCTGGCGCTGATGACGCTGCAACTCATTGACAAAACTCCCCCCAAGGAAGTTGCCGACCAGTTCTACCAGGCGCGAAAGAAACTAGGGGATGAAGCGCGCAAATTGCCGCAAGGCGCGATTGGGCCTTTCGTCAATGATGAGTATTCGGACGTCTCGTTCGCGGTCTACTCGGTCGAGGCTCCGGGTTTGCCGCTGCGCAAACTGACTCGCGTCGCCGAAGAACTCCGGCAGAGACTTCTCCACGTGCCGGGAGTCAAGAAGGTGGACATCGTGGGGGAACAGCAGGAGCGGATATTCGTCGAGTTTTCCTATCCGCGGCTGACGACGCTGGGCGTCTCGCCAGCGGATATCTTTTCCGCTCTCTCGCGACAGAATGCGATGACTCCCGCAGGGTCGGTTGATACCGACGGAGCACAGGTGTTTGTTCGCCTCGACGGGGCATACACCGACATTGATAAAATCCGCGATACCCCGATTGTGGCCGGCAAGCAAAGCTTCAAGCTATCGGATATCGCCGATGTCAAAAGAGGCTACGAAGATCCGGCGACTTTTGTCATACGACACAATGGAGAGTCCTCCCTGTTGTTGAGTATCGTCATGAAAGAGGGCTGGAATGGGCTGGATTTAGGCGAGGCCCTGCGCGCCGAAAGCGACAAAATCTCCTCCAGCCTGCCATTGGGCGTCAGCCTGAAAAAAATCACCGATCAGGCCGTCAATATCAGCTCGGCGGTAAATGAATTCATGGTCAAGTTCGCCATGGCGGTCGGCGTGGTGATGCTGGTCAGCCTGCTAAGCCTCGGATGGAGGGTTGGTATCGTCGTCGTGGCGGCAATCCCACTGACCTTGGGCGCGGTGTTTGTGATCATGATGATCACGGATCGGGTTTTTGACCGAATCACATTGGGAGCGCTCATCATCTCGCTGGGGCTCCTGGTGGACGATGCCATCATCGCCATCGAGTCCATGGTGGTGAAGATGGAAGAGGGAATGGATCGCATCCGGGCCGCGGCGTATGCCTGGAGCCACACCGCAGGGCCAATGCTTGCCGGAACGCTGGTAACCGTCATCGGATTTTTGCCGGTGGGCTTTGCCCGTTCGACCGCGGGAGAATATGCCGGAAACATCTTCTGGATTGTCGGATTCTCTTTAATTGTCTCGTGGATCGTGGCGGTGGTTTTCACACCATATCTTGGCGTAAAGCTGCTCCCCGAAATCAAAGCCATAAAAGGAGGCCATGCGGGAATCTATTCCACTCCGGGATACCAGCGGCTTCGTCGTTTCGTCACCTGGTCCGTGCGCAGAAAATATACGGTGGCCGGCATTGTCGTGGGGGCGTTTCTGGTGGCGGGCGGAGGCATGGCGGTCGTGAAGAAACAGTTTTTCCCGAACTCGGATCGGCCGGAATTGTTGGTTGAGGTCCAGCTTCCATTGGGGACCAGTATTGAGACGACCAGCGCAGCCGCAAAAAAGATCGAACACTGGTTGGCGGAACAACCCGAAGCGAACATCGTGACTTCCTATATCGGAGCGGGTGCTCCACGGTTTTTCTTTTCCTATAACCCGGAACTGCCTGATCCCTCCTTTGCGAAGATCGTCGTCTTGACCCCGAATGCGAAGGCAAGGGATCATCTCAAACTGCGCCTGCGCCAGGCGGCCGCCGATGGTCTGGCTCCGGAAGTGAGGATTCGCGCGACGCAGTTGGTGTTTGGCCCCTACTCTCCCTTCCCCGTTGCGTTTCGGGTGATGGGGCCTGATCCGGAGAAGCTGCGGGAAATCGCCCGCAACGTCGAAGAAATCATGCGCAACGATCCGAACATGCGCACGGTGAATGTGGATTGGGGCGAACGCGTTCCCAAGTTGCACTTCGTTTTGGATCAAGAACGACTGCAACTCATCGGGCTTTCACCGGAAGAAGCAGCGCAGCAATTGCAGTTTCTCCTGAACGGTCAAACGATCACTCAGGTTCGTGAGAACATTCGAGCGGTAAACGTTGTCGTGAGAAGTGCGGGTCCGGAGCGATTAGATCCAACCAAGCTGGAGAATTTCACCCTCATGACTCGGCATGGAGAACCGATCCCTTTAAGCCAGATCGGACGAGTCGAGATCCAAGCGGAAGACCCAGTCGTCAAGCGTCGGGATCGCGTTCCCACCATTACCGTGCGGGGTGACAATGTTGAGACGACTCAACCGCCGGATGTCTCTTCCGCGATTTGGACCAAACTTGCTCCGCTTCGAGAATCGCTGCCGGAAAACTATCGCATCGAGATGGCGGGATCGATCGAGGAAGCATCGAAAGCCAACTCAGCACTGGCTCCACTTTTCCCCATCATGCTCCTGCTCATGCTGGCGGTCATCATCATTCAGGTGCGCTCTTTCTCGGCCATGTGGATGGTGATGCTGACCGGCCCGCTCGGACTGATCGGTGCAGTCCCGGCGCTGCTCATTTTTCAGCAGCCCTTTGGATTCAATGCCATTCTCGGTCTGATCGGCCTGTCGGGTATCTTGATGCGGAACACGCTCATTTTGATCGGTCAGATCCATTCCAATCAAGCAGCCGGTCTTGATCCCTATCACGCGATCATCGAGGCCACCGTCCAACGGTCGCGCCCCGTCATCCTGACCGCACTGGCCGCGGTGCTGGCATTTATTCCGCTCACGCATTCAGTGTTTTGGGGATCCATGGCTTATGTGCTGATCGGAGGCACTGCCGTTGGCACGGTTTTGACGCTTGCCTTCCTTCCCGCGCTCTACGCCATCTGGTTCCGCGTGAACTATGCGGATGCCGTTCGTTCTAACCATGGCCAACAGGCGCCACCTGTCGCTGACCTGATTTATGAAGACACCAGTCAACGGGCATCCCACGGTCAAGGCGCATTCGCAAAGGTATGAAACCCTCGGAAAACATGAAAGCACTTATCCTCAAACGTTACGGCGGAGCGAATCATATCGCGTTCGCCGTCATTCCCCGGCCTGCGCTCAAGCCGGACGAAATGCTCGTTCAGGTCCCCGCCGCTCACGAGAATCGGGAGAGAACGCTGCGCGACGTGCCCGCGGAAAATTTTAGCAGGATCGCGACAGGCTGAGCAGAATCACGCGAGCGGTGTGGCGTTGACGGAGTTATAATGGCCCCGGTGAAGAGACTTACCACGAACCCGAGGAAAAACCAATAACCATGAAACATCTGATCACAACACTGACACTTATGGCCACCTCATTCTCTGCCTTCGCCAAATCCAATGACGAGTGGGACAAGACCTTCCCTAAGAGCGAAAAGGTTGAGCATCAGAAGGTCACCTTCAAGAACCGCTACGGCATCACTCTGTCCGCCGACCTGTATCAGCCGAAGGATCGTGGCGACAAAC
>DATDAX010000302.1:0-4445 GCA_036525175.1 Terrimicrobiaceae bacterium
ATGCGTCTGCTGCGAGACTTCGATGCTGCCGGCAAACCGATCGCTGCCGTGTGTCATGCGCCCGCTGCCCTTGTGACGGCCGTCGATTCGGCGGGGGTTCTTTTGGTTCGAGGCAAGCCAGTGACGGGATTTACGGACTCCGAGGAACGCGCTGTCAAACTGGAGAATCAAGTGCCTTTCCTTCTTGAGACTCGCCTTCGCGAATTGGGGGCGCAGTTCAAAGGCGGACCCGACTTCCAACCTCATACGCAGCGCGCCGGGCGGCTCATCACGGGTCAGAATCCGGCCTCCAGCGACCCGGCCGCTCGCCTGCTCCTCGATGCTCTCTCGGAAAACTAGCCTGAGCCAGAGCGTTCGCAACGCCCGAGCCACCGGCTTCAACGATTGTCCCTGCTTGTGGGGCCGGAACGGATGTGAAGTTTTAGAATTCGGCGCACTTCCTGGATGGCTTGTGGATTCTGGTGCGCATTGTGACTCGACGGTACGATGATCTCACTCTCCGCACCGTCAAGGTGTGAGCTCCAATAAGGCACAACCCCGTCGCTCGAGTTTGGCGTGTCGCCACGGCCACGATCACCCATGATCGAGTGATATGGAATTCCTTTCGCCATTGGAATCGTGTTGATCGCTTTCACGAACCGATTCGTAGGTGCGAGCGTATCGACACTGTTTGGGAGGCGCCTTACCCTCAGGTCGCCAGCCGTGAAGGTCACGACGCTAAGTGCGTCACGGCCAGCACCCAACAGGGTAACAGGCAGCCTGACGAAACTTGAACCGATCCGCCCGAGGCGATTCGCGGCAAGATCACTCCCGCGCAATGGCGCGGAGATGAATACGACCCTGCCAACTTCCGGCCGGCGCTTGAGGATGAGCATTTCCATAAACAGTTGCTTGTGTTCTGGCTTGAGATTCACATCTTCCGGCCGCTTGCCGAAAATCTCCATCCAGAGCTTGTCGCCGGTGTCCGTGATCAAGAGTCGACTGATGCAGCCGCCCATGCTATGGCCCATGACAACCATTGGCTTGTGGAGCCGGAACTTCTTCTCGATCGCGTCGAGCTCCCGCCGCAAGATCGCCGCCGAGTAGGGATAAGGATAGCCGCTTGGATAGCTGAAAAACCAGAACTGATAGTTGCGCCGGATTTCTTCATCGCCGCGTAGCGTGTTGATCATCGGTGTCCACGTCGCAGGCGTATCCATAAGACCGTGAACGACGAGGATGACGGTCTTGTTGGGGTCGTAAGGCTGGAGCCTCGCGATGCGTGCGGTCTCGGCGTATTTTTCCGGACGCAGCAACCGTGTAAGTTCATATTTCTTGGGGTTGTTCCTCGCCAGCAAGACGGCCACCGGCACGGTAAAATCCGCAGCGAGCGGGAAAGTGCGGCCGCCAAAGCGAACAGTTTCCACAGCCAACGGATCCTCAATGGAAATTACGCACCGTCTCCCCTCGAAGCGGGCGACCGCGGTAACGCCGTAATACACGCGAGGCAGGGTAAAGGCTGCCCGCGCACCCTTAAATGCCTCGCGTCCGATGGCGACAAGCGGCGCGCCGAGGCCGTTGCGTATAGTGCGTTCGCTTACATACTTGCCGCGCACATCGAACTGGTCCGCAGGCGTGAACTCATAGAGCGCAGGATTCCATTGAGGGCGCGGATCCGGGCGGTGGGTGAGAACAAATCCTCCATTGTCACCGGGCACTGTGAGCGGTTGGTTCCACGGATCAAAGTCCGCATCACGGATCGTTGCGAACACACGAGCAAGGGCGAAGTTGTAGTCGCGAAGTGCGTCAGCGTCGTCCGGATTTTTCTCGAGTTGCCGCGAAGCGGCTTCCATGACGCTGAGGTATCCTTCGAGTGCAACCAACGGCCGGCTCCGACCGAGCCGGAGTGCTCTAAGAATCGTTGACTCGTTACCCACAGGCACACTCGCGCCCGAGATCGCACGCAAGGACGGTCGCCTTTCCTTGACCGTCGAATAGGAGGCGCAGCCTGCAAAGACGAGAGCGACGAATAGAGCGAAGGTACAAGAACGGATTTTCATCGAGCAACCCAGTCGCCTGAAGCGCCGGCTTTAGGATTTCGCCTTCCTGGACTTCCGGCCGCGTGAAGAGCCACGGGCGCCATTGTTTGGCACGCTTGCCGCATCAGGCTCGTAGTAATCCAATCCCGAGTGATCCAGAACCTCTTCGCCCATCATGATGCGAAGTGTGTTTTGCAGCTTGAGATGTTGTATGAAAAGGTCGTGTTCGGGCTTCAAATCGGGCCGGGACAAGGGCGATTTGAAATAGAATGACAGCCATTCCTGGATGCCGCTCATGCCCGCGCGTTGGGCCAGATCCAGGAAAAGCACCAGGTCCAATACGATGGGCGCCGCAAGAATCGAATCCCGACAGAGAAAATTGATTTTTATCTGCATGGGCATTCCACACCAACCGAAAATGTCGATGTTGTCCCATCCCTCCTTTTCGTCACCTCGCGGCGGATAATATTCGATTCTGACCTTGTGAAAGATCTGGCTGTAAAGGTCCGGGTAAAGCGAAGGCTGCAAGACGGAATCAAGCACGCTGGTCTTGCTTACTTCCTTGGTTCGAAATGAATCCGGGTCATCGAGAACCTCCCCGTCGCGGTTGCCCAAAATATTGGTGGAAAACCAACCGCTCACTCCAAGCATTCGCGCCTTCAAACCCGGTGCCACAATGGTCTTCATGAACGTCTGACCTGTTTTGAAATCCTTCCCGGTAATCGGAACCTTGTTTTTCTGCGCCAGTTCGGTCAGCGCCGGAATATCGACGGACAAGTTTGGAGCTCCATTTGCGTAGGCCGTGCCGGTTTGAAGCGCCGCATACGCATAGATCATCGATGACGAGATATCCGGGGAATTTGTTCTGAGACCTTTCTCAAAGGCTTCGATCGAGCCATGCACCTTCTTGGGTTCCATGTACACCTCTGTGGAGCCGCACCAAACCATAACGGCGCGTTTCAGGCGATTCTTCCGTTTGAAGCTCTGGATATCGCGAATGATCGCCTGCGCCAACTCCATCTTGTTGCGCGCCTTCTTCACCCTGGTGCCGTCCAACTTTCGAACGTAGCGGCGATCGAACGCGGCGGGAAACCCGCGGATCCCGCCCAGCTCTTTTTTCACAGGCTCGAGGATATTTGGCGGCAGCACGCCGGACCTGATTGCCGTTTGATAGCAATTCTCTCCGGAAATATCCCATCCACCAAACACGAGGTCTTTCAAATCTGCCAAGGGAACGAATTCCTTGATCAGTGGGAACCGCGCGTTCGTTCGCTTTCCCAAGCGAATTCGTTGCAGTTGCGTGAGGGAACCAAAGGGCCGCGCCAGTCCTTTGCGCGTAAGCAGAGCGCCGGCGATGAATGTTGTCGCGACCGCGCCCAGGCCTGGAAGCAGCACTCCCAGTCGCCCGTCGGCAGGTTGAATTTCCTTGGCTAGCTCTGGATAATAAGAAGTTTGTTCGCTCATTTTAAAGTTTCCGGGGACACGATTTGTTGGCGCACCGCTTGAGAATTCTTCAGGCTTAAGGCGGCCAACGCCAGAAAATACAACGGGGCGCCGATGGCACCCATCCGTAGGAACCATTTGACCTTTCCTGCAATGGCCAGGGCAATCACAAGATAGATGAAGTCGCGCCGCGCCAACTGATCCGCAATCTTCTCAATGGAACTCGAGCGCCGCGAGGGAGAGCCAACGACCGAAGTAAACAGCGGGCCGCTGGAAGACTTGTCCCTCATGGTTGTGCGATACACCAGACCCGCGGACAGCAGCGTCCCGCCCACTGCCGAAAAAGCCAGCGCAACCGGAACTGTTCCTTGCTCCTTGGCGTAAACCCCCGCCGCTATCGCGGAGAAAACCGCAGAGTGAACGACATTATCGCCCCAAAAATCAATCAAGCCGCCCCACCGAGATTCCGCGAATTTCAGCCGCGCCAATTCACCGTCACAGCCGTCCAGCACGGAATGCAACCAAAAAAGAAGAGCTCCAAGGACGTGGCGCGACGTCTTTGGAGACGCGAAGAAGGATGCCCCGATGATCCCAATCCCAACGCTGAAGAGGGTCATTGCGTTCGGGGTGATTCGCGTGTCCACCAAACTGCTGGTAACCGCGAGGGAGATCTTGCGCTCCACATGTCTCGACATGAAGCCCTCGGATTCCTTGATCAGCCCGCGGAGGAGCCATCGTTCAACACGCCGGCGATCGTCACCGCTCCGAAACGCCACCCACTCACGCTCTGCCAGGGAGACAAATTCGCGCTTCAAACGCGTGCCAAGCCGGGACACAAGAGTGGCGTAAGAATCGGATTCCTGAAACGCCTGTCGCAGAAATTTTGCGTCCGCACAGCGAACAAGGGCAAACGAATCCGTCTCTTCCGCCGTCGTGAGCGTCTCACGTTCAGGCTCAAGTGCCATCAATCGCTTCCACGCGGCG
>DATDAX010000303.1:0-24977 GCA_036525175.1 Terrimicrobiaceae bacterium
GGGCAGAATCATCGGACCAACAATGCTTCCCGTGAACAGCACGTTGGCAATCGGCACTCCGCTGGCCAGGCTCTTCTTTGAGCCGCAGAACAGGATGGTGATCCGATCAGCTCGATTGAACCCAAACAGCGAGCTCAGAGACCACATAGTCACCATTACGATTAGCAAAAGCAGACAGTCGATGAGGACAACTCCCGCCAGGGCCGTCAAAGGAATCTGCTTCCATAGGCCTTCAACGATTGCCCCGCTGAATGCCGAATAAACCACAAGCAAAATCGAGCCTCGATCAACAAGCCCCGTCAGCCTCCGTCTCTGCTCAAGCCAATCACCGATCCAAGGTCGTACTAAATGACCAGCAACAAAAGGAACGAGAATCTGCAGCACGATCCCCCAAAAGGAGCCGGACATCGACAGGCCAGCATCCCTTCCAGCGATAAATAAACTCACAAGGATCGGCGTCAAAAACACAGCAAAAACATTGGAAGCCGATGCGCTGCAAATCGCCGCGGGCACATTCCCACCCGCTATCGAGGTAAATGCGATGGACGATTGGACCGTGGAAGGCAATACGCAGAGAAATAACACGCCAAGATAAAGTTCGGGTGTCAGCAATACCGGGGTCAGAGGTTTGAGAAGCAGTCCCAAAATAGGGAACAGAACGAACGTGCCGAAGAAGACCAGTGCATGCAGGCGCCAGTGCGTCGCTCCAGCGACGATCGCCTCGCGCGAGAGCTTTGCACCATGCAAAAAGAACAGGAGCGCGATCGCCCCACTCGTGATGACCTCAAACGCGCTGGCAACGTTTCCACGGCAGGGCGCCAGAGTCGCCAGCAAGACAGTAAGAACCAGTGCGATCGTGAAGGAATCGACAAACCTGCGTAAGCTGACCATGAACGGTCGTAGCATAGCAGAGGTGAACCTTTCGAAAGAGGAAAAAGCACCGAAGCCAACTCGCCGGCGGGATTGCCCTGGGGCTCGGAAACCCACGAACGCCTCCGCAAGGCATCCTTTGGGTATTTTTCCCTGGTTCTGTGGAGGCCTTTCCATGATCTTGGTGGATGCCGCCCATGAGCCAGGTCGAAAGTCACCAGTTTGCCGACGGAGGCGACATCCCAAACAATCCAGGCCTGCCCCTGCTGATCTACAAAGCAGCCATATCGACGCGAGGCGAGGAGGCTGCGGAAACGATCGAAGCGCTCTATGCGCAGAACGGCTGGAGAGCCGCATGGCGTTATGGGGTATACCCTTTTCCTCACTATCACAGCACAGCGCACGAGGTCCTGGGCGTTTACCGCGGACATGCTCTGCTTCGGCTCGGGCACACGGTGGGAATCAGCGCGCATGTCGAAGCTGGAGATGTGGTCGTCATTCCTGCAGGCGTTGGACACCAAAACCTGGGAAGCAGCCCGGACTTTCACGTTGTCGGGGGATATCCAGTTGGACAGGTCCCTGATCTTTTGCGTGGCCACCCGGGAGAGCGCCCCGCCGCTGATGATCGTATCGCCGCCGTCGCTCTACCAACTGCGGATCCAATACGCGGTGCCGATGGCTCGCTGGTCAAGCTTTGGAACGTCAGACGGTAACGCTCCTCAACCTCCGCAAGAATAAGGAATGGTGACGCCCTAAGGAATGGAAACTGAGAATACTGAACCACTTCCTCAAGAAGGGAATATCAGCCAGGTGCCGGGTACCGCTGCCTTCGCGACCTGGCTGCTCATGCCTATTGCATTCCTTTCGATGGCGACTCTCTGCCTGTGGATGGGAGCGCTTATGAGCGTTCGCTGCGAGCGCGCTCCGTCCGCTTCGAGCGATCTGTCCGACGCGACCCACGTCAGCGTCACCGTGGAGCGCAGGCTTCTGGGCCTGATTCCGATTTATAGAACGACACTGCCCGACGTGGTCGGAGTGGGTTCCGTTCACGGTACGACGAGACTGGTTCGCCAAGGCAGAACCGGCGATATCGGAGCGGTCCTGACTCTTCGCCTTGCGGACGGAAGAACCTGGAACTCTCCGCCCGCTTACGCTCCTTTCGGCACGCCGCCATGGCATATGGGAAAGCAGATCGCGAAGTTCATCGAAGATCCGTCCGCACAAGCTCTCAGCTTTTGGTGTATGTCATGGATGCTCCATCTGGCCGCCATTCCCTTGCTGCTGGTCGGCATCCTGTCCGGCTATGCCGGGCTAAGAGCACTCCTCGCTATCAAATCGTCAGCTTCGCTTTCGAATTGAAAGAAGGCATACCGTCAGTCGTGATATGATAGGGACATGAATTCCTGGATTGGCACCTCTGGTTTTCAATATCCTGAGTGGAAAGGATACTTTTACCCGGAAAAGCTACCGGCGGCAAAGATGTTGCCCTACTATGCGGAGCGGTTCCAAACCACCGAGATCAACTATACCTTTCGAAGAATTCCCAGCGGCAAGACGATCGAGAGCTGGTGCGAACTGACCCCAGAACGTTTCGCGTTCAGCCTCAAGGCCCCTCAGCGTGTCACGCATTTTGCCAAACTGCAGAATTGCGGCGAAACTCTGAACTACTTCTTCGGAATCGTCCAAGGCTTGGAGGATAAGCTCGGACCGATCCTTTTCCAATTGCCGCCGTCGTTCAAGAAGGACGCACGGATTATCAATAGCTTTCTCGAGGATCTTCCAGACGGTGTTCGTGCTGCGTTCGAGTTTCGCCACAAATCATGGTTCGACGATGAAATCTTCGAGAGCCTGCGCGCGCGCAACGCCGCACTCTGCATCGCCGAAAGCGCCGATTTTAGTACGCCCACCGTGGCAACGGCCGACTTCGGCTACCTGCGCTTGCGACGAGAAGACTATGGAGCGGGGGACATCACCCGCTGGGCCGAAATGCTGCGCTCGAACGCGAACCAATGGCGCGACGCCTTCGTGTACTTTAAACACGAGGAGCGCGGTATCGGGCCCAAGCTTGCCACTGACCTGATCCAATCGCTCGATAATACCTCCGGATAGGCCTAAAAATCCGTTCATCCCCTTCAGAATCCGCTTGGCTGCAGCGGCAGAACAGGTGTACTCTGCCCTCGAATGCTTTCGCGCCAAATTCTGTGGCGTTCGGTCCCCCCGGTGATGCTGGGTCGCATCCCATTCGAAACAATTGCTGACAAGCTTTCAAAGATGCTCCGTCAACTCTCAAGGTCATGATCCTGTGAAGATAGCAAAAGCCACACTTCATGGATTGTTTCGGATTCACCGTGACAAGGAGGTCGAGTTTGCAAACTGGTTGGAGAACTACGATGCCGCCGTGTCTCGATTCCCAGGCTCGGTAAGCACCGAGTATACCCCGCTAAATTCCGGAAGCAACGAATGGTCCATGCGGCTTGAATTCGCCACCGAGGACCAGCTCCACGCATGGCTGGACTCCAAGGAGCGGGCCACGTTGCTCATCGAAGGCGAGCCTATCCTCAACGGCGGCACCGTCATGGAAATCGCACGGCAAGGGGATCCGGAACAAGGCATCACCGAGGTCATCCTTACCAAGCTCAAACCAGGTTGCGAGGAGGCCTATCGGGCCTGGACTGCGAAAATCAATCGCGCCCAGTCAAAATATAAAGGCTACGCGGGCGCCACACTCCAGGCTCCCCTCGTTGGTCAGGATCACTGGACCACACTGCTTCGGTTCGATACGCCTGCCAATCTCGAAGCATGGCTGAAGGCACCGGAACGCGCCGAGTTATTGCGCGAGCAGGAACCGTTCGTCGAAAATGAACACCACAGCCGCATTGGCAGTTCCTTTCCCGGCTGGATCCCGGCGCCTCCGCCCCAAACAAGCGATCCGCCGAACTGGAAGACCACTGCATTGGTTATTCTCGGTCTTTTCCCCATCGTGATGCTGGAGCTCAAATTCCTGAACCCTCATATCGCCAAAATCCTGCCCACATCACCCGGCACGCTTCTGGCCAATGCAATCAGCGCCTCCCTGGTCTCCTATCTCACGATGCCGCTTTTTATTCGGGCCTTCAAATGGTGGCTGTTCCTAAAGAAGGATGCGCCCAGCTGGATTACCCCTGCCGGAGTTTTTGTCGTCCTTGCCCTCTACGCCCTCGAGGTCCTGCTTCTCTGGAACCTTTTCTAGGATACCCCTCATGAAGCGATGCTGGATCCACCGTAAGCACATCGAATGCTGAGCACGAAATGACCGCATCCTCAGCTGGTGTTCCCGGTCGGCAATGAGAACATCGCCGTACAATTGAACCCGAGATCACAGCTACGCCCGTTTTCGGCCCATGCGGGACAATTCTCTCTCGGATGCAAACAGCGTGATTGATGCACTGCGATGAGTCCCTAGAATCTCGACAATGCAACGGCGATGGATCTTTCCCAGCACGGAGGGGGATCTCGCCGTCGGTCACATGAGCCGGCAGCTCGACATCCCCGATTTCGTTGCCCGAGTTTTGATTCGCAACGGACTTGGAGACTTCGGAGCGGCGACCAGCTTTCTTCAGCCGCGCCTTCGCCAACTCGAAGACCCTTTCCTCCTGCCGGAGATGGAGCAGGCCGTCGGCCGCATCCGTCACGCCATCGAGAGCAGCGAAGAAATCGTCCTGTACGGCGACTATGATGTCGATGGCGTTGCCTCGCTGGCGCTCCTTCAACGCATACTCACGGCCTTCGGCGCGCGGGTGAACTGCTTTCTACCCCTTCGCGCGGAGGAGGGGTATGGACTCAGCCCATCGGGAGTCGCCCGGTGCTTCGAGGAATGCCCTCCCAAGCTCCTCATCGCAGTGGACTGCGGAACGAACTCCGCGCGGGAGGTCGCCATGATACGGGAGCGTGGTGCTGATGTCATCATACTCGATCACCACGAAGTCTCCGGAGAAAGACCTCGCTGCGCGGCTTTGGTCAATCCGAAGACTGACAGGAAGTTTCACTATCTTTGCAGTGCTGGCGTGGCCTTCAAAGTCGCCCATGCCCTGCTCAAGCAGGTGCCCAACGCAAACATAGATCTCAAGGATTATCTGGACATTGTGGCGCTCGCGACGCTGGCCGATCTGGTACCGCTCATTGGCGAAAATCGCATCCTCGTCCATCGCGGCCTCCAGCAAATGGCGCGAACCCGCTGGCCGGGGCTAACGGCATTGATGACCATCGCCAATGTGCGTTCGCCCCTTCACGGTAGCGACGTCGGATTTCGCTTGGGCCCGCGCATCAACGCCTCAGGGCGACTCGGCACAGCGCTGGAATCCCTCCGGCTTCTGCTGTGCGACGACATACGCGACGCAACACAGATCGCTGACAGCCTTGATCGCCAGAATCGCGCTCGCCAAAGCGTCGAACGGGAATTGATCCGTGAAGTCGACCAGTGGGTTGAGGAGCATTACGATGCCGCGATCCATGCCAGCATCGTGGCAGGCCGACGCGAGTGGCACCACGGTGTGCTCGGGATTGTCGCCGCACGCATCATGCGCCGGCACCATAGACCGACGCTGCTTGTGGGATTCGACGACGGCGGACTTGGAAAGGGAAGCGGGCGAAGCATCGAGGGTCTTTCCCTGGTAGACGCGTTGAGGCAGTGCGCCGGCCACTTGGAAAAATTCGGCGGGCACGAGATGGCGGCGGGCGTAACCGTTCAGCAGGACCGGTTTGAAGACTTCCGGCGCGCATTCGAGATCTCCACGCGCGAGCGAGTCAACGACGAGATCCTCACGCCCAAGCTACGACTCGATGCGGAACTGCCTATGGAAGACATTTCACTCTCCGTGCTCGAAATGCAGGAACTGCTCGAACCCTACGGAATGGGCAACTCACAGCCTGTCTTCGCTGCGCGAACGGTCACGCCCGTCGCGGCACCACGAATTCTCAAGGAAAGACATCTGCGCCTCGACTTTCGTGCCGGACGCCGCCTGGTGCAGGCCATCTACTTCCGAGGCGCCGAGGAGGCTCTCCCGCGTCCACCCTGGGATGTTGCGTTCACCATTGAACGCAACGAATTCAATGGCCGATTGGACGCGCAAATGCAGATCGTTGCAATTCGCCCGGCCGCCTCACTGGGTTGAAACTGTCCTCGAGAATCAGATCCACAAGTCGTCCTGACACGGGCGAGAAGAGCCTTCACTGGTCCGCCGGAAACCGTCAAAGCGACCGGAAAGGCAGTGGTGCTAGACGGGTTTCCGATTCTGATGCAAGGAGTACCGCTCGCGTTGATGAAGTCTTCGACATTCAAACCTGATACGCCGCTCGCACAACTCGAGTGGGTCCCACGTGTCCGATTGAATCCCCTCGCGCGTCTCGGTCTCTCGACGATCGGCGATCTCATAGGCCATTACCCCCGGCGCTATGAAGACCGAAGACGGTTCGACCGGTTTCCCGATACCGAAATGGAACACCCTGTTTGCCTTTTTGGTGTTGTAACAAAGACCGCGCTCAAGCGAATTGGCGGGTGGCGGCGAATGTTCGAGATCACATTCGAAAACGACGCGGCCGGCTTGCTCAGCCAACCGCTGACCTGTCGATGGTTCAACATGCCGTACATGCAAAAGATGGTAGCCGTCGGCCAGCATCTGGTGATCTTTGGAAGGCCAAAAAAGAAAGGGCAACGGATTTTCATCGATCACCCGGAGTTTGAGACCGTTGAGGACGACGACGAGATGTCCATTCACATGAACCGGATTACGCCGGTACATCCGGCAGGAGATGGCGTCTCGCCCCGTTTGCTGCGAAACCTGATCTTTCAGGCGCTTGCGTGCACGGATCTCTCAGCCATTACCTGCCTGTTGCCCGCATCCGACGTCGTCGCTCTCCACGATATTCACTTCCCGCAGACTTTCGAGCATCTCGAAGCGGCAAGGAGACATCTCGTCCGTGAGGAGTTCTTCTGCATTCAGCTTCTCATACAGGCGCGCCGGACCGATTGGCGCAGGCTCCCGGGAACGGCCAAGACCACCACGGGCAAACTTCTCGACAGGCTCCTACAGTCGCTCCCGTTTGCGCTGACGGATTCCCAAATCGAGGTCATCGCCGAAATCCGGCGCGACCTCTCCGCGCCACAACGCATGAATCGTCTCCTCCAGGGCGACGTCGGATCCGGAAAGACACTGGTTGCACTGGCCGCCATGCTCCTGGCCGTCGAAGCCGGCTGGCAGGCCGCACTCATGGCGCCCACCCAGATCCTTGCCGAACAACACTATCTGAATTTCAAGAAATTCCTCGAACCCTTGCAAATTCCTATCGCACTCCGCGCCGCCGGGCGCATGGAGGATACTGCACCGCTGCCGCTGTTCGCCAACGCAAAGGACCGGGGAGCGCACGCGTCCCCGCGTGCCATTTCCGGCGTCCCGCCGGAAAATCAAGTTCGGCGGGACGCCGAACTCCACACGCGGGACGCGTATGCTCCCCGGATCATTATTGGCACGCATGCGCTGCTCTATGAATCCAGCGGCTTCGATAAGCTCGGGCTCATCGTTATCGATGAACAGCACAAGTTCGGTGTGCTGCAACGGGCGCGGTTGATTGCGCGCGGAGACTCTCCTGACGTGCTCGTCATGACCGCCACGCCGATCCCGCGCACCCTCACGCAAACGCTGTATGGCGATCTCGACGTCTCCACTCTCCGCGAGAAACCCGCCAATCGCGGCACCGTCGTCACCGCTGTGCGCGAAACGGCGAAACTCCCGGAGGTCATAGACTTTGTGAAAAAGCAGATCGCCCGCGGCCGCCAAGCATACATCGTCTACCCACTCGTTGACGAATCCGACAAGCTCGCGGTGAAGTCTGCGACAGCCGAGTTCGAAAGATGGAGACCCCTTCTTGCTCCATACTCAGTGGGACTTCTTCACGGTCGTATGCCGCCGGACGAGAAGGAAGAAGTGGCCGCGCAATTTCGCGCGGGACGCCTTGCCGCGCTCATTGCCACGACGGTGATCGAGGTCGGCGTGGATGTGCCGAACGCCAATATCATGGTCGTCGAGAATGCCGAACGCTTCGGCCTGGCACAGCTTCACCAACTGCGCGGACGCATCGGACGCGCTGAGCACAAGTCGTTTTGCGTCCTTCTCCACGACCCAAAGGCTGCGGAGCCTGCTCTGGAAAAGCTTGCGGTTCTCGAAAAGACCTCCGACGGTTTCGAGATCGCCGAGGCCGACCTGCGTTTGCGGGGCCCTGGCGATCTGCTCGGAACGGCTCAAACCGGGCTGCCTCCCCTGAAACTTGGGGACTTATTTCGTGACGCGGAACTCATGAAGGAAACAGCTGCCCTTGCCACCAGCGTGTTCGCGAAGGATCCGGACCTGCGAAAGTCCGAAAATCGCGCCTTACGCATGTTTCTGGCACGATCCACGGCGAAAATCGCGGCCTCTGTTGGCTAACGCAATCCAGATCCAACTTGATTTTAAAGCCCATCACCGGTTTATTGCGCCAAAATGGCACTCAAGAAGACCCTCCTGATTGTCGATGATGAGAAGAACACGCGCGATGGCCTGCGGGATGCGTTGGAGGATCACTATGAGGTTTACGTGGCAGGAGACATCGCGGGCGCTTTCGCGGCATTGGAGACCGAACCAGCCGATGTCCTCATTACCGATCTGCGGCTCGCGGGCGAGGATGGGATGGAATTGATGGAGAAGGTGCAGAAGCTGTCCAAACCTCCGATTTGCATCATGATGACAGCGTATGGTTCGGTCGATACGGCCGTGGAGGCGATGAAACGTGGCGCCTACGACTTTGTGACGAAGCCGGTGAATATCGACCGACTTGAGTTGTTGATACAACGCGCGTTGCGCGAGCGGGACACCCGGCGTGAGAATGTGGAACTTCGCCAGCAGGTCAGTCGGCGCGCGGGTCTGGAAAGCATGATCGGTCATTCCCCGGCGATGGTGGAGGTTTTCGAAACGATCAAGCAGGTCGCTCCCTCCCGAGCCACGGTGCTCATTCAAGGCGAGACAGGGACAGGGAAAGAGCTTGCGGCACATGCCATTCACGCCCTCAGCACGCGGTCTGCCAGGAAATTCATCGCGGTGCACTGCAAGGCATTTTCATCTCAACTTCTTGAGAGCGAGCTTTTTGGTCATGAGCGAGGTGCATTTACCGGTGCCTTTGAGCGCAGGGTCGGCCGTTTCGAGCAAGCGGCCGGGGGCACGCTCTTTCTCGATGAGATCGGAGAGATCGACGAGAATACACAAGTAAAGATTCTTCGCGTGCTGGGAGAGCGCACCTTCGAGCGAGTCGGAGGAAACCAGACGCTTGAAACCGATGTCCGCCTTATCGCAGCAACAAACAAGGATCTTGCCACGTTGGTCGCCGAAGGAAAGTTTCGGGAGGATCTGTATTTTCGCCTGAACGTTGTGCTCCTGACGATGCCGCCGCTCCGTGCTCGGAAGGAAGACTTGCCGCTCCTTGTGCAAGCGTTCCTCAAAGAATCGGCCAGGGAGAATGGAAAGCCGCTTCGGGAACTGGCCCCCGAGGCCATGGCGTGCATTCTCGAGTACAACTGGCCCGGAAACGTTCGCGAACTGCGCGCTGCCATCGAACATGCGGTAGTCATGTGCAGCACACCAAAGATCGGCGTGCGCGATTTGCCCGCGAGTGTCCGACGCCCGGTCCCGGTGTCCGACGGACCGTCTCAGGAGTCGCACGGATTAAATTTGCACCAGTCCGAACGAACCCTTATTTTCCGGGCCCTCGAAGAAAGTGGCGGCAATCGCACCGAAGCGGCACGGATTCTCGGAATCAGCCGGCGGACGCTGCATCGTCGTCTCAAGGAACTGAACATCACAAGGAACACGCCCACCTAGAGCAATGCTCACAAGCGACGTCCGGGTCCAGTCAGCCGTCCGCTCCCTTGACCAGGGAAAGTTAGGGGCCTTCGTCAGGGCGGCGATCTTCACGACGCTCATCGCTGGTCTGTCACTCCTGTATCTCTTCGTCCAATTTCGCGGCTTGGCTACGCCGGACGCCATGGATCAAGCGCAGATTGCCCGCCGGCTGGCCGACGGAAAAGGATTTACCACTGGTTACATTCGCCCGCTCGCCTTAAGCGCTCTCCAAACGCAAGGCGGCGAAAAACAGGTTGATCTGAGCGAGTTTCCCGACTTTTTCCAGTCCCCGCTCCATCCGTGGGTTAGCTCCCTCGGTTTACGACTACTCAAAGGAGAGTGGAGAATGAAGCTAACGGATATTGTCTACGCGGGTGATCGAATGGTTGCGGCGGTTTCGATGTTGCTCTTTCTTCTCTCGGTCGCGGTCTGGTTCCTTGTGCTTGCGCGACTCTTTGACCGGCGTTTGGCGCTTTTCGGCTGCGCGGCCGTGTTGCTGACCGATCTGATGTGGCAGTTCTCCCTTTCAGCGCTGCCGCAGATGCTCGTGCTCCTGTTGTTTTCGCTTGCCACGCTCGCCACGCTGCTCGGAATTGACGCGCGCGAGGAGAGTTTCGGTCGCACCATGATGTGGCTGATCGGCGCCGGGGTCTGCTTTGGACTTGCGACTCTCGCCCATGGCCTGTCTGTCTGGATGTTTCTTGGCTGGCTTGTCTTTGTGTGCTTCTATTTCCCGCCGAATGGATTACCTGCTGCAGCGGCCCTGGCTATCTATCTGCTTGTGGTCGCCCCGTGGTTGGTCAGAAATTTTCAAGTTTCTGGAAACCCGTTTGGCCTTGCGATTTACGGAGCTTTCTTCAATTCCCCAGCTGAAGAATCGTTTTTCCGCGACAGCAGAGTCGACATCGAGAGCTCCGGGACGACTTTGCAGGGCAAGGCACGCGCTCACATCGTTCAGCAAATCGAAATGATCTTCGGTTATCTCGGGATGAACGCGACGGCGGCCTCATTCTTCTTGGCGCTGTTCCACCCGTTTCGAAACGGGATGGCTCAGGCCTTCAAGTGGTGCCTGCTCCTGATGTGGCTTTTCGCGGTCCTCGGAATGTCCTTTTATCACCCGTCGGGGATCGTTTCCGGGAATCAGTTTCATGTTCTTTTCATTCCGCTGTTTGTGGGATATGGAATGGCGTTCTTGTTCGTTCTTTGGAATCGCCTCGATCTGGGAAGCGCGCTGCTGCGGAATCTCTTTGTTGCCGCCCTTCTGTTTCTTTGTGCCATTCCAATGCTTCTGACCCTTTTCGCCGGTCAAAAGAGCCGAATCAACTGGCCCCCTTACGTACCCTCCTACATTGCAATCATGCACAACTGGTTTCAGGAAAATGAAATCATCTGTTCGGATATGCCATGGGCTATCGCTTGGTACGCCCAACGCACCTCGCTTCTGCTTCCCGACTCGGTGCGGACTTTTAACCGAATTCACGACTACAACGAGACGTCACAACATATTCGAGGTCTTTATCTTACGCCAATTACCGGAAACCAGCCCCTCTTTTCCGGCATCTACAAGGGAGCTTATAAAGATTGGGCTGCGCTCATTACCCGCCCCCCACAAATTCGCGGGTTCCCTCTGACGGAATTCACCCTGCTGCCCATTGACGGCCAATGCATTATCTTTTCGGACCGTCCACGCTGGAACGAAACCCGGATCATACCATGAGCGAAAAAAAAGCTGTCGCCGCTGAACTCCTGTCCATCGAACAAGCAATGGAGAGGCTCGAAACTCTCGTCCGTGAAATGGAATCGGGCCAACTGCCCTTGGAACAACTCATCGACAGTTATGAAGAGGGCGTCAAGCTGGCGAGCCAGTGTCAGGAAAAACTAGACGCCGCCGCCAAAAAAATTCAAATTATCGCGAAAAATTCCTCCGGTCGACCAAGTTTGGAGGACTTTCCTCTTGCTGCCGATGAATCATAAGCCACTCCTTCCAACCATTCACTCCCCTGCGGATGTGAAGGCCATCGAGGAAAAAGACCTGCCACTTCTGGCCGAAGAGGTGCGCGCCGAACTCATAAGCGTCCTCTCTCAGACAGGTGGCCACCTGGGGCCAAACTTGGGAGTCGTCGAGCTCACGATTGCCCTTCACAGGGTTTTCAACACGCCTAAGGACAAGTTCGTTTTCGACGTAAGCCATCAGGGATACGTTCACAAGCTCTTCACCGGCAGGCGGGAGCGCTTTTCGACGATCCGCCAGTATCAGGGACTAAACGGCTTTCTCCTGAGGACCGAAAGCGAGCACGATTGTTACGGTGCGGGACACGCCGGCACGGCGCTCTCGTCGGCGCTTGGCATGGCCGCCGCGCGTGACATGCTCGGCGGAGACGAGCATGTGGTTTGCGTAGCCGGCGACGCCGCCTTCACCTGTGGCGTAAGCTTTGAAGCCCTCAACAACCTCGCCGCCACGACGAGACGTCTCATCCTCGTTCTTAACGATAACGAGTGGTCGATCGCAAAGAATGTCGGGGCGGTTGCGGAGTATCTTAACCGCATCGTCGCCAACCCTGCCTTTGCTCACCTGCACGACAAAGCGGGACAATTCGTCGAGTGGCTCGCGGGAAAGGAAGCACGCCACTTCGCCCACAAGGTGGAAGCTGGCGTCAAAAACCTGCTTGCTCCCAGCGTGATCTTTGAGGACCTCGGACTGCGGTATTACGGGCCGATCGACGGCCATGACATCCCGCTGCTCATCCGGACCTTCGACTTTCTCAAGACACAGAACGAGCCGGTAATCCTCCACATCCTTACGAAAAAGGGAAAGGGATATCCGCCCGCATTGGAAAAGCCGGACAAGTTTCATGGCCTGGGCAAATTCCATTTGGACACGGGCGAAACCGTCGCTTCTGCAAAGCCGACCTATTCCGAGTTGCTCGGAAAGACGCTTGCCGATTTCGCCGATCACAACAACAAGATCGTCGGCATCACGGCTGCCATGCCCAGCGGCACCGGGCTGGTCCATTTCTCAAAACGCCATCCGGAGCGCTTCTTTGACGTCGGCATCGCGGAAGAGCATGCCGCACTGTTCGCCTGCGGACTTGCCGTGCACGGAATGAAGCCGTTCCTGGCCATTTACTCAACTTTTCTGCAGCGCGCCTACGACATGATCATTCATGATATCGCTCTGCAAAACCTGAACGTCGCCCTCTGCATGGATCGCGCGGGCCTCTCAGGCGACGACGGCCCAACGCATCACGGGCTCTTCGATATCGGGTACCTCCGACCCGTCCCCGGAATTATCCACATGCAGCCCAAGGACGAAGATGAGTTCTGCGACATGCTTTGGACAATGGCCAATTACCATTCGGGGCCGATTGCCATCCGCTATCCTCGTGGCATGGGAACAGGGGCCGAACCCAAGAAGCGGCCGACCATACTCGAAATCGGCAAGGCGGAAGTCCTGCGCCATGGCTCCCGCGCCGCCATCATCGCCCTCGGCACCATGGTCGAACTCGCCTTGGAAGCCGCCGCGAAGTTGGAAGAACAGGGCATATCAACAGCCGTCATCAACGCGCGCTGGATCAAACCTCTCGACGCCACGACCATCGAGTTTTTCGCGCGGGGATGCGAAGTGGTCTGCACGATGGAGGATCACGTCCTTTACAATGGCTTTGGATGCGCCGTCATGGAGCACCTCTCCGAACAGCGCATTACCACTCCCGTTGTCCGCGTTGGCTGGCCTGACCAGTTTATCGAGCACGGCAGCGTTCCCATCCTGCGCAAGAAGCACGGCATCACCGCCGAGGCGGCGGTCGAGAAAATTGTGGCCGCCCTTCCGGCCAAAAAAGGTATCCAAGTCAAGCCCGCCGCATGATCGGGAGAGCACACGTCGTTATCCGGCAACTGCCGGAGCGTCCCGCCGAAAAACTCTGCAGGTAAGACCGGGCCGGCTAGATGCCGGACACCACACGCGGAGGAGACGGTTTCTCACCAGGAAAGTTCCCGCTCTGCTCTTCTTCTTCGGTGTGTTAGCTCACGTTTTTTATGTCGAAAGATCCCGCCACACAACGCATGGAAAAGATCGTCAGCCTCTGCAAACGCAGAGGCTTCATTTTCCAGTCCTCCGAAATTTACGGAGGCCTCAACGGGTTTTGGGACTACGGCCCGCTAGGCGTTGAACTCAAGCGCAACCTCAAGGACTTCTGGTGGCGCCGCAATGTGCGTGAACGTGAGGACATGGTCGGCATGGATGGATCGATCATCATGAACCGGGCTGTCTGGAGGGCAAGCGGGCACGAGGAGACTTTCAGCGATCCGATGGTGGACTGCCGCTCTTGCAAATCCCGCCACCGTGCGGACCAACTTCCGGTCAAGGATGGCACGAAATATTGCCCAAATTGCGGAAGTCGCGACCTTACTGAGCCTCGAGCATTCAACCTGATGTTCAAGACTTTCGCGGGACCCTTGGAAGACGACGAAAACCTCGTTTATCTCCGTCCCGAGACGGCCCAAGCGATATTCGTTCAGTTTAAGAATGTCCTGGAAACCTCCCGCCAAAAGCTTCCTTTTGGCATCGCGCAGATCGGAAAGGCGTTTCGCAACGAAATCAATCCTCGAAATTACACATTCCGCTCCCGCGAGTTCGAGCAGATGGAAATCGAGTACTTCTGTCGCGCCGAGGACGGATTGCGACTTACCGATTACTGGCTCGAGGAACGCCTCAGATTCTACGAGGACATTGGCATCCCGCGTTCCAAGATTCACATCCACGACATACCGGATGACGAGCGCGCATTCTATTCGAAGAAAACCTACGACCTCGAATATGATTTTCCTTTTGGAGTGAGCGAACTGGAAGGAATCGCCTACCGGACCGACTACGACCTCTCACGACATATCGAGCACAGCGGCAAGCCACTCGAGTACTTTGACCAGGAAACGAAGCAAAAATTTGTGCCGCATGTTGTCGAGCCCAGCGCAGGCGTCGACCGGACGGCGCTTGCCCTTCTCTGTGAGGCCTTCGACGAGGAGGTTGTCGCGGGCGAAAATGGCACGAGCGAAACGCGAACCGTTCTACGCTTTCACCCGCGGATGGCCCCAATAAAGTGCGGTGTCTTCCCCCTTCTTAAGAACAAGCCCGCACTCGTTGCAAAGGCCAGGGAGATCGCAAACGCGTTGCGGCCACTAGTGGCTGTATTTTACGATGAAGCCGGCGCCATCGGCCGTCGGTACCGGCGCCAGGACGAAGCAGGCACGCCCTTCGGCGTCACGGTGGATTTCGATACCATCGGGGAGAACGGTCCGGAAAAAGTCGATACGGTCACTTTGCGCCACCGCGACAGCATGAAGCAGGAACGCTTGGCGATTTCGGAACTCAAGGACCGCTTGTTCGAGGCGATCGCCTGAGGGTTGCAGGACTGGCTGCCTTATCCGCCATTTCGGGAGACCCAAGCCGGGATTAAATTGGCGAATTGCGAAGTTTTTCGAATACTCGTAGGGGGTACGCGTGTTAAATGAGTATGAAAGCACGTTCCTTTGGAATTTGGGTAGCGACAATCGTAGGTGCCTTTGCCTTGTTTGCGACTTCGGCGGAAGCGGGGGGAAGAAAACATCATCGGCATAACCATTACAACGACAATTGCTACCGCGGTGGCGGCGGCTATGGCTACTATCAGCCCCGTTATCGCAACTACTATAGGCCGGTCCGCTACTATCAGCCGGTGCGGTACGTGCCGGCGCCCGTATTCTACGGGCCAGCATTTCAGATTGGCTTCGGTTTCGGTGGCGGCGGCTACTGCCGCTAGTCAGCGAACTCGCGGCCCAGCTGAAGGGATAGAGCGCCCGAGGAAAATGACTCGGGTGCTTTAGAGGGCTTCCGATCGAGTGGGGGTGAGAAATTCGTGTGATCTAGGCCTTTTCAAGCGGGAACGCTTCGCGACAATGCCGACCCGTGGCTTCCAGGAAAAAGATCAATTTTCGTCGCGCAGCGCAGATACTGCTCGTTGCGATTGTTGTCATTCTGTTGATTCCCCCGGCACAAGTCGCTCTCGCCATTCTCTGGGATCCTCCGATTGTCCCCATGCGCATACAGCGAAAATTCGAGGCTTGGCGCAAGGGGAAGCCCATGAAGCGGGTTCCCTCTCGCTGGGTCGCTCTCAAAGACATTCCAGAAGGTTTCATCCATCTCGTATGGGCTTCTGAGGATCAGCAATTTTTCGATCATCATGGGTTTGATGTTCCGCGCATTCGCGAAGCTATAGAGGAAGCCCAGGAGGGAAATGGTGAACCACGCGGGGTTTCAACGATCACGATGCAGTGCGCGCGGTCGGTATTTCTTTGGCAGGGGCGATCATATTTCCGCAAAGCGCTTGAGGCATACTACACGATTTGGATGGAGCTCTTGTTGAGCAAGCAGCGCATCCTGGAACTCTACCTCAATCACATTGAGTTTGGCCCCGGCATCTACGGGATCGGTGCTGCCGCGCGGGAATACTTCGACACGACTCCAGATCAACTCACACGTAGTCAGATGGTTGCACTCGTAGCCATCCTGCCCAATCCCTTAAAGTGGTCCCCCGTGCGCCCTAATCGGACCGTTCTCCGAAAGATACGCCGTGTCGAACGTCTCTCTTCGCAAGCGCCCTTTCCCAGCCGACAATTGCAAGAAAAATAACGACCCTTGCCAGCATCCAACGTGCCGCATAGTGTCGCGCAGCGATGCCCGGCGACCTGCGTGTAGATCTAAAGCCGCTCTTTGAACACAACCGGATATGGGCGCAAAAAATGCGCGAAAGGCAGCCCCGGTTCTTCGAAGACCTCGCCGAGCAGCAGATTCCAAAATTCCTATGGATCGGGTGTTCGGACAGCCGAGTGCCTGCGAACGAAATCATCGGCTTGCAACCCGGAGAGGTCTTTGTCCATCGCAACGTCGCAAATATCATTTCGCTGACCGACTTCAATTGCCTTGCGACGGTCCAATACGCCGTCGACGTGCTCAAGGTCCTGCACATCATTGTTTGCGGCCACTACGGGTGCGGGGGCGTCCAGGCCGCACTTGGAGGAGATGCAGTCGGGCTCGTCAACAACTGGCTCTCGCCGATAGCCGAAGCCTTCGAAACGTATCGTGAGCAAATCGAAGCCATCGCCGATCCGGTCCAGCGCGTGGATAAACTCTGCGAGATCAACGTAATTATGCAGGTCCGAAACCTTTGTCGCTCCGCAGTTCTTCGGGAAGCTTGGAGGAATGGCCGGGAGTTGGCGGTGCATGGACTCATCTACGGGCTGCAGGATGGGATCCTACGCGATCTTCAGGTGAACATTGTCAGCCTGGCAACGACCGAAGTGGTCTGTCACATCGCTCTCAAGCGTATTCTGGCTAAGCCGGGCCGCGTCGTATCCTGACTTCGCGGTATGCCCTCGATCGAGATTCCCGCGGAGCGCAGTTACACGCGCGGCGAGGAGGTCGCCAACACGCTATCCGCCGCCGCAGGGCTCGTGGTTTCCCTCGGAGTTTCTCCATTCCTTATGGGCGCGGCGTTACGCAGCCCCCAACCTTGGGCTGCCGCAAGTAGCGCAATCTTTCTGGCCTCGATCCTCGCCCTTTATCTGAGTTCGACGATCTATCACGCACTGCCGCCGTGCAGGGCAAAGCACATCGTTCGCATTCTCGACCATTCCGCGATTTTCGTCCTCATCGCCGGCACATACACGCCGTTCGCGCTCGGTCCACTGGCGAAGAGTGGCGGACCCGCCCTTGCCATTATTGAATGGACGATGGCCGTGCTCGGAATTGCTTTCAAATGCGCAGGGGGCATTCGGTACAAAAGACTCTCCAATCTGATTTATCTTTGCATGGGCTGGCTGGGAATCTTCTGGATTCAACCTCTTATTGAGAATGCCGGGTGGCAGGGTCTTCTCTGGATCCTCGCCGGGGGGGTGGCTTACACCGCGGGGATCGCTTTCTATGCTGCGAAGCAGAAGACCTATGCGCACTTCGTCTGGCATCTCTTCGTATTCGCGGGTTCCCTGTTCCACACCGTGGCCATCTGGAGATATGCAATCTAGCGACGCAGATTCTGCTTCCCGCAGGCTGTGAGCATATTACATTGAACGGCCTATGGAAACCTCTCTCATCCTTTTGAAGCCTGATTGCGTTGCTGGACGAAAAGTCGGCGAAGTGATCAAGCGCTTCGAAGACAATGGATTTCAGATTCGCGCCTGCAAGATGTTCAGCGCCACTCCCGAGATCCTGAAGGAACATTATTCCCATCTTCTCGACAAAAGTTTCTTTCCTGAACTCGAAGTGTTCATGCAGTCCACGCCCGTCATTGCGCTCGCGTTGACCGCTGACAACGCGGTGGACAGGGTGCGTACGATTATCGGCCCAACAGACTCGAGGAAAGCCGACAAGGGAACTGTGCGAGGCGATCTTGGCGTTGACGTCATGGTGAATATTGTCCATGCGTCGGATTCGCCCGAGAATGCAGAGATCGAACTCGAGAGGTTCTTCGAACCCGAAGAGCTCTTCTCCTACGAGATGGGGTACACGACCAAGGTATAACAGGGCGCTGCCCGCGAAGGAATCTTCGCATCTCTAATGCGTCACGGTGACCGGAGTTCCGGATGGCGCGTTCGCGTAGAAGAGCTGCGCCATCCTTAGGGGCATACGAATGCACCCGTGAGAATCGGGAACCCCGGGAAGATAACCGGCATGCATTCCCACGCCGCTATAGATCCTCATGAAGTAGGGCATGGGCGCGCCGCGAAAAAGTGTCCCCGCGGGTTTGGGATCCTCCACGACGCCTACGTTCCTCACGACCACGTTCCCGGCCGAGTCTACATAGTCACCGTAGAGGTTCGAACGGTGATCCCGATTTTTCTGGATGATCCTGAAGCTTCCCGTAGGTGTTCGATACCCCTCGCGTCCGCTTGAAATAGGTGACACGCCGACAACGTGTCCCGCTCTATAGAAAAGCGCCTTCTGGCTGGCGAGATCGATGACGATCGACGGTGCGCCGGAGACGCCATCTCCCTTCCAGTACCCCTCCTCCTGCGGCCGCGCAGCCCGAGTTTCCTTGGTCACCACCAAGCCATCCGCACCCAAATACAGCGTCGCATATTTGTCGTTGAGGTAGCGGGCCTGAGGCGGAGGTTGGGGAGTGGTCGAACACGCAGCCAACAAAGCCAAACTCGCACATAGGAAAAACCTCTTCACCTCCTATTCCTTAGCGGGAATCATCGCGCCGGAAAAGACACAAAGTCGCTTGCAGGTAGCCCGACGATGCGATCAATTGCCTCGTGAACGAGAAGGTCCAGGAAATTGAGATGGAGGTGCTTCCGCCCGAATCGGAGGATCGGAAGGACGAGTTCGCTCGGTTGCTCGCCTATATCCTCGACGATCTGATTCCAATTCCCGGGACGAAATATCGCATCGGCCTCGATCCGCTGATCGGACTGATTCCCGGCCTCGGCGACACCTCGACGGCGGCATTCTCCTCGTTGATTCTCGTTCATGCTCTGCGCGCCGGAGTTCCGCGCGTTGTGCTCGTTCGTATGGCATTCAACATTCTGATCAATTCCATACTGGGAGCCCTTCCGGGTGTCGGCGACTTGTTTTCCGCCTGGTTCAAGTCGAACCAGCAGAATTATCGCCTCCTCAAGCGACATTCCGCCAGAGCCCGCGTCTCGACGACCTCCGATTGGATTTTTCTTTTCCTTCTTGTTGCAGTCGTCCTCGCTGTAGCACTGACCATGGCGCTCGCAATCGGCTACTTGGCTTATCAGATGGTTTCCGTGCTCTTCGGCTGGTCGTGAGCGCTCTAAGCGCTCATCTCCGTGCGCTGATGAGCTGCCAAAAGTGCCCCGCCATGCACAGACCCGTCGTTGTTGGGAGACCGGTCGTCAGCCGAATCCTCCTGATTGGACAAGCGCCGGGAGTCAAGGAACCCCAACTCGGGCGTCCCTTTGCCTGGACGGCAGGCAAGACGCTCTTCGGCTGGATCCAGTCCGCGCTCGGATGGGACGAGGAAACGACCCGGAGTCGTATCTACTTCGCGGCGGTCTGCCGATGCTTTCCTGGAAAAGGCCCGCACGGCGGCGATCGTGTCCCCGACAAGCATGAGATCCGGGCGTGCTCTGACTGGCTGCGATGCGAATTCCAACTTCTCCGTCCGCAGCTCGTCCTACCCGTGGGAAGACTCGCGATCTCCCAGTTTCTGGAGTTTGACTCGCTTGCGGACGTTGTCGGCAGGCGTTGGGAAGTCCCATTCAACGGGCGCTCACAGGACTTTATTCCGCTCCCGCATCCCTCCGGCGCCTCAACCTGGCATCGCACCGAACCCGGTCGGACCTTGCTCGAGAAATCGCTTCGTCTTATCGCTGAGCATCCTGCCACGCGCAGGGTCTAAAGCGACTAGTCTAGCGCCGCGCTTGTTCATTCTTCTGGTCCCCTAGTGAGGTCCCTCAGGATCTTCCTGGAAAGGATCTCGTTAATTTCGCAGTGCCGCGGGCCAGGCTGCGATCAGCCCTTCTTGGATTGCGATTGATGTCGTGACACCCGCCTTGGCGAATCCGAATGCATCCAGCCGCTCCAGACCGGAGACGAGTTCGATGCGGTTCTCCCGACGGGCACCTACGACTCTCCAAACAGGTCAACGCAGCCAGCAGCATCTACAGCTTCAACCCTTATTGGGCTGCGCCCTTGTTCCTGCGCCCCCGATGGAACGTCCCCTGGCGCCTTCACTATCTGTGGACCTCGCGGAATCCCGACACGGGCGTTCAGCCAGGACAAGCCATTCACATAACTTCGCCACCTTGTTCGAGGTCGTACAAGGAAAGCTCCACCTTGGCGTCAACGGCTACTACCTGCACCAGATCACCAATTCCCAATAGCAAAGAAAGCCTCGTCGCAATCGGGCCCGGCGCGCTCTACGTCTTCTCGAATAGGGAACTACTCTTCTTTAATGCCTATTTTCGAAGTCGAAGCACGCAATCGCACCGAGGGCGCCAGGCTCAAGTTCCGCTGGATCCACAAGTTTTAGATTTTGACGATCTGTTATCCACAGATTGCACGGATTCACACAGACAAAAGGCAGCGTTCCAAGCCATCCCACCCGCTTGGAAAAAGTGGCTTCAGGCAAGACTGGCGTCTGGACCGCGGGCTCAAGCCTCTGCACAGGCCGTCCATATTGTCACATGTCAAAGAGCAGGCCCCACGTTTTCGAGCAACCGCGCAAGAACGCCAATCGCGCTGCCGCTGTCCTGCGCCGGGCGCACAAAGTGCCTTTGCAAAATAAGACTGCCATCGGTGCCTTCATCCGACACATCAAATCGCGTCTTGGAGCACAGACAGCCATCAACGCCGGCGCCCACAAGCTCGCCCGCTTGCTCTATCGCATGCTTAAGTTCGGCAAGGCTTACGTCGAAACCGGACAGCAAGCCCATGAAAAGCTCTTAGAGCCGTGAGCGACTTTGCCTATACCCACGTGTTGGAATGCGGCGCACGCTACGCAACCTTCAGCGCAAAGCACGCGAACTTGTTGTGTGCGTCAAGTTCAACAAAAGGGAGTCAGGTAAGAGTTGGAAAAGGGTAAGGCGGCATGAAAGGCCGATGGCTGCTTGATTGGCGCGAGGGACGGCTCGGCAAGGCGCATGAAATCGATGGTGTAGGTTGTCTGATGAAAAGCCAACCAGTTCACTCAGAAGAGGCGCCGATATCGCTGGTAATCTCTCGGCCCATAAAACCAAACTCGTCGACGACTTTCTGGCCAATCATCCCCAAGTCCGTATGCGTTTTACACCGACCTACTCTTCGTGTCTAAAATCAAGTCGAAATCTGGTTCGCCAAAATCCGAAGACGGGTCATCGCGCGAGGCATCTTTTCCTCCGTTGACGATCTCCGAAGAAAAATCCTTCGTTGCATCCGGCACTACAACAAAACTGCCACTCCCATAAAATGGACCTACTCTTCGCTGCCAAACGAATCAGTGCGTAGCTCGTTCATCTGTTACGCCGCACTATCTATCTAGGAGTCTCCACTTTGGAGATCCTCACACGATCCGGTGGAAACTGGTGAGATGGCTTTACGGCAGGGGACGGGAAGCCACTTTCGACTCCCAATCCCCATCCGGTCGCAGGAACTTGTCCTCGAAGTCCACCCATGCGCTAACGCGATTTCTAAGCTCCTTGCAAACATCCGGCTCCAAGTCGGCGCAATTCTTCAGTTCATGCGGGTCGACCGTCAGGTCCGTAAGAAACTCACGTCCACTCGTCGCCTCATAGGTATACTTCCATTTGCCATCCCGAACGCCGAAGAGATACTCGCCGATGCTGGCAAGATAATAGGCACGCTGTGGTCGCGCGGGGTCGAACAAACTGTGGCCCTGCCAATCCCCGGAGGCTGAAATGCCGAGTAGCTCAGCAATGGTAGCGCTCAGATCCACATGCCCGCCGATCGTATCGCGTCGCTGGCCTCCGGAGAAGAGGCGCGGATTCCAGAGAATCAACGGCACATTCACATCCTCCTGATACGCGGTAAAGCCATGCCCACGCTGATCGTGAGGATCACCAAACGCTTCTCCGTGATCACCGGTGATGACGACCAAGGTATCTTCCGCCAAACCACGGTCTCGCAACGCACGAAAGAGATCTCCGAGGTGCTGGTCCACCTGACGCATCACATTCAGATATCTGCCCAGATCGGCCGCGTGGCGCTCCGGCACGCGGTTGCCGAAAAAGTCGATCATCTTCCAGGTTGGTCCCGGTTCGTATGGATCATGAGTCTGGTCCGTCCAACAAAGCGCGTAAAACGGCTGGCCGGGGTTTTCGTCAATAAAACGAATCAGACGTTCGAAGAGCACCCGGTCCTCCGCTCCCCAGGAGGTCAGGGAGGTGCCCCCCATCGCCCGGTAATCCTCAACGACGTCGTAACCCTGGTTCTCGAGGAGATAACTCATGCCTGCCCACGCCAGATCCCCATTGCTCAAGAAGGCGGTGCGAGACCCGCGCTGCTTCAGCAGCAACGCGAGCGTTTGTGGCAGCGGGCGCCCACCGCCGCGCATAAAGGCCGGGCCGGGAGCGTAACACCACGGCATCCCTGGATATATCGAGAAGTTCAGCGCCATGAACGAGCAGAAGGTGTACGGAGCGTGTGCGTAAAAATTCTCGAACACCATCGCGTGTGCGGCCTCCTCGACCAGTTTCGGTGTCGTGTCGTAGCTGCTCCCGTAGAGGCTCATATAGCTGGTGCCGACAGACTCAAGCACGATGACGATCACGTTCCTGGGCGGCGCCTCAACCACCAGCCGGGAAACTCTCCCGAACGTGCCCTCCCGCCAGGCGCGCGGTTTGAATTCGACCTGATACTCGGGCGGATAGTTTGTCCGCAGCGATGGCTTCCCCAAGCCGGTCACCCCATTCCAGGTGGATCGCACGAGCTCGATGTGCGGATTCACAGAAAGGTGAGGCATGAAATAGGGCTTCGGTCGCTGGTAGTATTGCCAGCAACCCAAGACGGACCATGCGAGCAGCATCGCGACCATGAATACAGGGGGCTCGCGCCTTCGAACCAGTCCGCGAGTGATCACATAGTAGCCACCGGGCACGCCGATGAGCGCTGCAACGACAGGCAAAGTAAGCCGATCAAGAATGGACGATTCCACGGCAGCAACGTCGTGTACCAACTTGAACAGATCATAGCTGAGAGGTCGACCGAAGTAGGTGAATACCCCGGCAGCGACAACAGAGTAGAAAGCACAGAGGACACAAACGCCGACGAAGGCACCCCGCAGACCGAATGCCACGGCGGGGCGCCAACCTCCGACCCGCAAAACAAGATTCGCCAAAGTGCCCAGAGCCAGCGCAAAGAACACGTCGACATGGGACGCCATCGAGAGGTCCAGCAGCCACCAGTAATCACGGGACCGGTCGAGGGAGAAGCCTTTGCTCAAGATGAGCACAATGGCCAGCCAAGCGGCCAAGCGAATCGCGGTAAAGTCAGAACGAAGGGAGCTCTTCGCGTGCGATTCCTCGTATCGGCGGGGGAGTAACATTTCAGCGTTCGCTACTAAAGCCAAAACGCCTCGTATCCGCAGCTACAATGTTACAAAACCGTCACAAAGGGCGCAGGGGCAGATTTCCTACTCGGTCTCGCGAATCCTCCCGTGGGTGCCGGGAACGATCGATTCCATTTTCCGCCACACCGGCTTCATCTCGAACCCGATGAAATTTAGGACGCAGCCATTGGTTCCTGAAGCGAGCCCAACCTATGGGGTCAGTCCCAACCTTACCAACCTCTGGGGTCTGATCTTGACTATGAGTAAAGTCCCCAATTGCGGCGTTCGATTGCACGCGTCTGGCTTGGGAACGCCGTAGCACGTGGGAGGCGACAAGGTGTCAGTCAAGATCGATCTCGGTGGGCAGGCGCCAACGTCGGCAGCAACGACCACGCGAGCGGTTCGATGCGCGGGCTGGTTCGGACCGCTTCTCTTTCCTCGTTGCGGCGAGTCTTTCGGCAATCCAGACGTTGATGAGCGATTGCCGGTGGACGCCCAGCCTGTCCGTCTCGAGGTCCAACCTCGAGATCATCCGCTCGGGAAAGTCCACGTTCACCCTCTTGGCCGGTGCCCGGGACGCACAGCCTTGGCGAGGTCGAGGCTAGGCGCAGGATGTCCTCCTCGCCTGCGTCGAAAATTGTATCCAGTTCTTCTGCTTTCATACCCTTCCTTTTCCTTTGGTCGGGCACGCCTCACCGGGATGACTCGAACCCAGCTTTGGCGGACACCGTGAAGAACGCCAGCGGAAGCCCTACGAGCGGGCGGTGCCTGCCAATGGGGCCTGCCATTCGGCTTCGTCGAAACCCACGAGCAGCACATCGTCGCCGATGAGGAAGGGCCGCTTAACGAGATTCCCATTGCTCGCGAGGAGGCTGAGGGCCTCCCCCTCGGACATGCCCGGCAGCTTTTCGCTCAACTTGAGCGCCTTGTAGTCTCTTCCCGAAGTGTTGAAGAGCTTGCGAACATTTCCATAGGCGCTTGCCATCACTTTCAGTTCAGAGAGCGATGGCGGGGTCTCTCGAATGGCAACCTGCCGAAACGCAATTTGACGATCCCGCAGGAACTTCAATGCTCGTCTGCACGTGTCGCACTTTGAGTAGGTGTAGATTCTCAGCATACTATCCGCCACATACCGGGCATGCAGGCGACGCAAGCAAAAAGA
>DATDAX010000304.1:0-22016 GCA_036525175.1 Terrimicrobiaceae bacterium
GCGCGGCACTTGACTTTCACGGCTGGAAGACAATGTTGTCAGCTTATGAGAAAACTTTTCCTTTTGATGGCCTGCGTTGCGTTTGTCTCGGCTTCCGCTTTCGCTGGCGACTGCTGTTCGGGTAAAAAATCGAAGGAGGACAGCAAGGGCCAGGACTCGACGAAGCAGAGTCTCAGCGTCACACGCTAATTCCCGCCAACCCATTTCGAAGAAAAAGCGCTGGATGAAAATCCCGCGCTTTTTCTTTTCCCTGTCGGCGGATTGCGGTTAGTCATTCGCATGGGCAGCGCAAACCGCAACCCCCTGCGCAAGATCTGGCGGGTCAGTGTGCAGACCTCGAACATCTATATTGAAATCGATGGCGAACAGCGCGCAGCCGCGTTCGCATACTATGTTCTGTTCTCGCTTTTCCCGCTGTTTGCCCTCTTGCTTACAGTCGGCTCATCGTTCTTTGGGTCCGAAGCGATCGTTTCCACGATCAAGAGCTTTTTGCCGATTGAGGACCCCGAGCAAAGATTCATTTGGGAGGCTGTCCACAAGCTCGAGCTCGCCCGAGGCGGAGTTGGTACTCTCTCCGTGCTCATTTTGCTCTGGTGTTCACTCCGCTTTTTTCAAGGGCTCGTGCACGGCGTCAACCGTGCCTGGCACACTATCGAAATTCCCTGGTGGCAGGTTCCCTTGAAAAACCTCCTTATGGTCGCGATCATCGGTAGCGCGCTTTTTGCCGGCCTGATTGCACCAGCCATCCTCCAGGGCGTTCGCAATGCGCTGCTCGCCGCCGAAACATTCATACAGGCGCATTTTCCCAAGTTCGACCTGCATCTCATCTCCGGGCTGCTGGACTTAAGCCGCTATGCACTCGGCGTCGTCCTCTTGTTTTATTCCTTTTGCATGCTCTATAAATTCGCGCCCCGCCGCAGGGTCTTATTTCGCCAAGTGTGGTTGCCAGCGCTTGTCGTTACTTTCGCGCTGATGATCTGCCAAATCGCCTTCGTAAACTACCTGCCCCACTTCTTAAACTACGGGATTTATGGCGCGGTCGGAGGAATGATGCTTCTGCTTCTCTGGGTGTATTTCTCTGGAATCATCATTATCCTCGGAGCGTGCCTTTGCGCGGCAATGGAGCAATGCCGCGAAATTGAGGAGGCTGCTAGCCCGTGAGCGAGCCTGCTACTCCAGCCAGTCGAGGATATTGAAGTTGTAGGAAACCATCACCGTGATCAACAACACGGTTAAAAGAAAACCCAGCGCCGCAAGGGTCGGGACAGCGATCAATATTCTGCGAATAAGACGGTCTTCGGCGTCTTGTATGTCACTCATGCGCGCGAGTGATAGAGGCGTCGCACCTTCAAGTCAAGTGGTCGCTTTGAGCGCCCACGGCCGCGCCTCCTTAGCCGCGATAGCGCTCAGGCAACGCCGCGAGAAGCTCCTGCTTTGGGCTGCGCGAAAGAAATTCGCTGAAAATCTCGTCGCCCTCCTTGCGCGCCGCGTACAGCCTTAGCAGGGCGTCGATGACGAGGTGAACGTCGCCTGCGAGGATCTTGCCCTTGAGAAGCTCGTTGAATCGGCTCTCGCTTCCGAGACGTCCTCCAACGAAAAGGTCATACGCATCCACCATCTTTCCTGCGACCTTCGTCTTTGCTCCGCGAAATCCAATATCCGCGATCTGATGCTGCCCGCAGCTTGAAGGACATCCGCTGAAATGAACGCGAACTTTGTCCCTATACCACCCGCTCGTAGCCTCCAATTGTTTGATGAGTTCGATCATCCTGTTCTTGGTCTCAGCCACGGCAAGGTTGCAAAACTCGATGCCAGTGCAGGACACGCATCCCTTGCGGAAATTAGATGAATCATAAACGAGCCCGAGTTCGTCCATCTCGGCTTTGATCCCGGGCAGGTTCGCCTCGAGCACATGCGGGATTACGATATTTTGCTTGTTCGTCAGCCGAACAAAATCCTGACCAGGCACAGAGTACTTCCTCGCCAACCGCCCGACACTGGCCAGCGCCCCGTTTCTGATGCGGCCGCCGGGAAAGGTGAGCCCCACCCAGTATAAGCCCGGCTGCACCTGCGCATGGATTCCCATGTGATCTGTCTCCTGATCTCGTGGAAAAGCGAACTCATTGTGCCGTGGGAGTTGGTAGCCGAGACGCGCCTCGGTTTCGGCAAGAATTTTCTCGGCGCCCCAGTCGGCAACCAGGAACTTGAAACGTGCGCGGTTTCGTTTGGCGCGATAACCTTCGTCGCGATACACCTCGCTGATTGCCCTGGCAACCGGCCAGGCTTGCTCTGTCGAAATCCAAACCGGCAGCGTCTTCGCAAGATGAGGGGAACTGGAAAGACCTCCCCCAACCTTCACTCCATATCCAGCTTCGCCGCGCCCGCTAACCAGACCGAAAAATCCCAGACAATTGATGTCGGGCTGATGGCAATGAATATGGCAGCCGCTGATGCTGATCTTGTATTTGCGCGGAAGGTTGGAGAAGTCCTTCGTATTGGTCAGGCGCTGGCTAATCTCAAGCATCTGCGGAGTCGCATCAAGAATGGCCTTCGGATTGATGCCGGAGACCGGACAGCATCCGACGTTGCGCGTAATATCTCCACACGCACCGCTGGTGATAATGCCCGCCTTCTCGAGGGCGTCGAAAATCGGCGGAACATCCTCGATGCGCAACCAGTGGTACTGGATCGTCTGACGCGTCGTGACGTCGCAAAACCCGTGCGCGTATTCGTCCGCGAGTTCCGAAAGCGCAATGGCCTGTCCGCCCGTCAACTGGCCGCCCGGGATTTTCGTCCGCATCATGAAGTACCCGCTGTCCTTCGGCTTTTGACGATAGACGCCATACCATTTGAGCCGATCAAAGTCCTCCTCGACAATCGCCGAGAACCCAAGTTTGGCGTAACGGTAGATATCGTGAATGACATCGAGCCCGTCCTTCTCGAGCTTTAGCCGCTCCTGGGGCGTCACCTCGATCAGCCCTCGCCTCACGGCATCAAAGTTGGGGTGAATCTCCGGCATGGGTCAGACAACGCGTAGTTGATTTGCAGGGTGCCTGAAAGCTCTTTCAATGTGAGGACACTTGCAAAATGAAATTATCGTTTGGAATGGTCCGGAACCTCCCAAAAGCAAGGTGACACGAACCCATTTTTCTGCGAGGTGAAGAAGTCACCATGCCCTCCGAAGCTGAAAACGAGCGCATCCTCGCACGCGACCAGCGGCGCGAACCCTGGGAGCTTTGGGGCCCTTATTTGAGCGAGCGCCAGTGGGGCACGGTTCGGGAGGACTACTCCGCCGACGGCGATGCCTGGAGTTTTTTTCCTCACGATCATGCGCGCTCCCGCGTATATCGCTGGGGCGAGGATGGCCTGCTCGGCATCTGTGACAGCGATTGTCGGCTTTGCTTCGCTCCAGCCTTCTGGAATGGCCACGATCCGATTCTCAAGGAGAGGCCGTTTGGCCTCTCAAATCCACAAGGAAATCACGGCGAGGATCTTAAGGAGTATTTTTACCACCTTGATAATACCCCGACCCACAGTTTCATGCGGGCGCTCTATAAGTACCCGCAACAGGAATTTCCCTATCAGCTCTTGATCGACGAGAACGGACGCCGCACGCGCCTGGCGCCGGAATTTGAACTCGTTGACACAGGGATATTCAACGAGGGACGGTACTTTGACATTTTCATCGAGTACGCAAAGGCCGCGCCAAACGACATTTGCATCAGGATTTCCGCGATCAATAGGGGGCCTGACCCGGCTGCTCTGACGATCCTGCCTACGCTCTGGTTTCGCAATACGTGGTCCTGGGGCCGGGAGGGAAGCACGAAGCCACAGATGCATCTCACCAGCGACAAATCGATCCGGGCGGCACCTTGGGGCCTGCCGGTCTACCATCTCTATTGTGAGGGTGCCACTGAGTTCGTCTTTACGGATAACGAGACAAACAACGAGCGGTTATTCGGTGCGAAGAATACTGCCGCTCATGTCAAAGATGCCTTCCACGATTACATTGTCCATGGAAAGACGGATGCAGCGAATCCGGCCGGCAGTGGGACAAAAGCATCACCCGTTTATCGCCGCACCATAGCTCCCGGCGAAACCTCAGTAGTCAGGGTGCGCCTGACCGAGACGCCTCAACCCAACCCCTTTGGCTCGTCCTATGAAACGACGTTCCATAATCGCGCACTGGATGCCAATGATTTCTATGAGGCGTTGACGCCTGGCTTACCGGAGGAAACCGCAATGATCCAGAGGCGATCGCTGGCGGGCCTCCTTTGGTCGAAGAAGTTTTACTATTATCCGGTTATTGAGTGGTTGGAAGGCGACCCTACGATGCCTCCTCCGCCGCGTGAGCGCTGGCACGGACGGAATGCGTTTTGGAAGGAGATGCATGCTCACGACATCATCTCGATGCCAGACTGCTGGGAATATCCCTACTTCTGCGCCTGGGATCTGATGTTTCATTCGGTCGCTTTTGCCGTGCCCGATCCGGCGACCGCGAAGCGTCAGAACATGATACTGCACGGCGAGCGCTTTGCGTCGCCCAGCGCGCAGTTGCCCGCCTACGAATGGGCACTCTCCGACGCAAATCCGCCAATCGCGAGCTGGGCGATGTGGCGCATCTATTCGATCGAGCGAGCGATGAAGGGCGAGGGCGACCGCGAATATCTCAAACGCGCTTTTAACAAACTCCTCTTAAGTTACGCGTGGTGGGGAAACCGTGTCGATCAGACCGGTGACAATGTCTTCGAGGGAGGATTTCTCGGGATGGACAATATTGGCGTCTTTGACCGGCGCTATCTTCTGCCCGACGGGAGCAAAATCGAACAGAGCGACGGTACCTCGTGGATGGCCATGTTCTCTCTCAGCATGCTCAACGTCGCCCTTGAGCTCGCTGCCGAAGACCCCGCTTACGAAGACATCGCAGACAAGTTTCTCAACGATTTCATCTACCTCGCAGCCGCCATTAACGCGCGGGGAACTGGCGGATTCACGCTCTGGGATGATGAAGATGGTTTTTACTACGATGTACTCAGGCGGCCTGACGGAACCGTCGACTATCTGCGCACCCGCTCGATGGTTGGCCTCACTCCCCTTTTCGCTGTCGAAAGCTTCAGCACCGATACGGCGAAACAGTTCCCCCTCTTGCGCAAGCGCGTGCAGTGGTTTCGCGACCATCGACCGCATCTGCTGGACCAGCTCCATCATATCGGCGTTGAAGTGCAGGGACGCCGATTGGTTTCGTTGGTTCCTCCGGAGCGACTCCGTAGGATCTGCGAACGCCTCTTCGATGAAAGTGAATTCTTGTCCCCGCACGGCATCCGCGCGCTCTCAAGGTACTATCTGGATCACCCGTACAGTTTTACGGAAGCCGGAGAAACCGAAACGCTCGTCTACAGCCCTGCGGACAGCCCGGTTGCAATGTTCGGGGGCAACTCGAACTGGCGCGGTCCCGTGTGGATGCCCATGAATTATCTTCTGATCGAGGCGCTGCAGAAGTTCGGATTTTACTTTGGTGATACGTTCAAGGTCGAATTTCCAACTGGGAGCGGATGCCAGATGAATCTTTGGGACATCTCGCTGGAACTTCAAAGGCGCCTCATTTCGCTTTTCGAGCGAGGACCCGATGGCCGCCGGCCCTTCAACGGAGAAAACGGGCTATTCCAAAACGATCCGCATTGGCGCGACCATATTCTCTTTAACGAATACTTCAACGGCGACAATGGCACCGGCGTCGGGGCCAGCCATCAAACCGGCTGGACAGCACTGATCGCAAAAATGATTCGCCAACTGCAGACGTTCGATCGCAACGGCTAGCTCGCGAAAAGCCAGGATTTCCGGAATCGTAGGACGCTTCTGCGCCGCCTGCCCACTAAGTCTTGCTTTGGAGGGTAACTCTTCCGCTGACTGAAGGCTCCCGTTTCTTCCGAGAACCGGTCTAAGCCGCCAGAGGAGTGGAGCTTCCGAGCCTTGCTTCGCGTTGTTGCGCTCGTTTCACAGAGACCTTCACGAACAGCCACATGCCGCCAACGTAGGCAAATGTCCCAAACGGAATCAACAATCCTTCCCATGTTGGATAAAGTCCAAACCAGACACCCATCCATGCAGGCAGCTCCAGGCCAGGAACTGGATGAACGGGAAGCCAGCCGACCGTTTGGAACAATCTGACCGTCGATCCGATAAAGGTAAACAACACAAAGATCACCAGACCGCCCGTAACAACCAGCATCTTGCGATAAGGAAGCTTTGCTCCGATGGAAAACACCGCAAAGCCGACCGCCCCAATAAAAAGCCCACCCAAGGCCAGCCCCAGCAGCACCGGACGCATTCCGGCTTCGAGAATCAGGGATTGCATGAAAAGCGTCGTCTCAAAGCCCTCTCGAAAAATCGTCATGAAACCAACCCCCACGAGTGCCAAACTTTCCCAGCGGGTCTGCTGTTGTCTTTGCGCCGCCTTGCTCAGGTCGCGCAGTCGGGCGTTCCACCCCGTCCAATAATATTTATGAAAAACCCAGTTTGTCACCATGAGCAAAATGACGACAGCCAGAACTGAAATAACCGCCTCCAGGGTCTCGCCGTAGTGCGAGAGGCCCTGTAAGAGCGTCCGCGAAGCGACAAAAATAATGGCCGTCACTCCCAGCGCCAGCCACGCGCCGATGCCGATCCGCTTTCGAATTCCCGCGTTCTCCGCTCCGCGAAGACCCGCAAGCAGCGCGGCAAGGATGACGACTGCCTCGAGCCCTTCCCTCGCAACAATGAAAATTGCCCCAACCATCGCGGCGGTTGGCGAAAGGCCCACCTTGACCAAGGCCGCACATTCCTCGAGGGCGTCGAGGGCCCGTTGATATGATCCAGCCAGCTCCTCGCCGGTAAGTCTCGCATCCAAAGCAGCCTTGACACCAGGCTGGCCATGTTGGCCGTCAAGAAAGGACTTCTCTGCGCGTATGGCAAGGGCGGGATCCCGTGGCAGCGTGCGCGATTCGATTTCGAGGTCAAAATTGATGTAGGCATCCAAGCGAAGCTGCTCTGCCTTTCGCCATAGTTTGTTCTGAGCGGCGGCTAGCGATTGCCCGAGAAGAGAGCGGACCTCGAGGGAAGTTTCCGCGACGACATCGCTGCCCATTCCGGCGCGCTTTAGAGTAAGTCCGAAATCGTGCTGGAGCAGGTTTGAGGCCTTCGCGACAAAATCGTCCACCTCGGACTGGGCGGCCTTGCGGCCAATGGCACCCTCAAGGCCTTCGATCGCCGCGAGAAGCTCCGGGCCATTCTTCTCGAGAGCCGGGGCCTTCGTCTGGCGCCATACGGGCATCAATTCATTGACGATCTGCCTTGTCTGAATCGTAAAGCTCTTTGCTTCGCGGTACTCGATGGGGATGGTCACTTCGCCGTCGCGCACGCCGGACTGATACTCCTTCGGAATGAGTCGCATCAACTTGAGCACAATGCGCTCGCGTCGCTCGACGTCCTCAGCACTCAGAAGATTGGGATATCCCGCCTCAAGCGATAAGCGCCACCTCGCCGCCACTTTCGGAATGCTGCTGGAATTTTCCCGTCCCGCTGCAAGAAAAGCCGCAAAGTCGCTTTCGCTTTGCAGGTTAGGTAAGGGCGTAGCGCCGGTCGCAAGTTTCAGCAGTGAGCCTGGCAGATTCGAAAGCCCATGAATCTCGGAGGCGCGCGCGTAGATGAGCTCTGGCGTAGCGCGACCCTCGTGGATCAGTCGCATGAGTGCGTCGGCCTTTTCCCGGGCTCGTGTGATCTGCCAGATCACGTACTCTTTGGCGAGCAGCCGGCTGACTTCGGCACGCTGTGTCGGGCTCGCGCCGAGCCGTTGAAGCGCAAGTGCGCCTTCGACGGAACTTGCGAACTTCGGAAGCTTGATGACCGAGCGCCATTCGCGCGCAGCGTCGATGTTCCCCGAACGCTGGCTGCTAATCATTTCCAAAGCAGCGACGTGCTGCAACCGCGCCTGCATGAACCCCAGAGCCGCCGCAGCAGGGAGCACCCCCTCAACGGAAACCGGAAGCGGTGCGTTCCAGAGCTCCCGCGCCGCGGGATCGCTCAGAACTTGCGCGAACTGGTTTCTCGCCTGCTGGAGACTCTCATCGATGGCTGGCGACCATCGTCCACCGTGAATATCGAGCAGCGCCTCATCGAACACGCCCTGCAAGGCGGCAGAGTCGTCGATCGCATCCGCCCGAAGGGCTGCAACAGGAGCAAGTACGCACAAGACGACGATCAACCCTCGCGCTCCGCGTGATCCTTCTCTGCAGTTCATGGAAAAATACGGCTCGGGCCGTCGAGGCTAGCTCTCGACTTTCACTCCAACCACGGCGGCGCTTTGTTCAATTTGCGGCACAAGCTTGTCGGTCTTTTCTTTGGCCTGAGTCGCCAACTCATCAATCTCCGCACCCTTGACTTCGCCCTGCTTTTCACGCTGCTCAATCTTGTCGAGAAAAGTCATTATCCCCTTGAACCCGGAGTCAACGGACTTCGCGAGGGACTTGTCCTTTTCTGCCACCTGTTTCTCGACAGCCTCATACATGACCTGGCAACTGCCCATGATGCCTCGCATGTCGGAAACGCGGCTCACCGCCTGGAAGCGTCCCGACTTTTCCTTCGAGTAGCGAGACTCCTTCCAATCTTCAAAGTAGTCGGACAGAGTTGGCGTCATTACCACCATCGCCCCAAAACAATCAGTCACAGAGGCGTTCCAAGCCTTCGCGTCAGCAAGCAGTTCCCCGAGCTTCCTATCTACGTCCTTCGCAGCAGCGGCCAGGACCTCCGGACGCGGCAAGGATTTCTTCCCGCCGTCCACCGGCGTGACCCATCGTTTGTCGCCCCCCCATAGCATCGGCTCAATAATGTATGTAAAAAGCGCGCCCTCCTTGTTGATCTTCTGACCGTTGCCAAGGTCAAGAACGACTGGTGCCACGTCCTCAGGTCCTTCGGAGGCAGGGACTCCAGCGTCCAAATAGATGTCATAGTGGGCCATCGACGGAACTCCCGCCACGATTCCTTCGACGGTTTCGTACCCGAAGCTATCCATGGCCTTGTAGTTTTCCTGCATCTTCGCAACGAGCTGTTCAATCTTCTTGGGATCGGCCTTGTAAGCCGCCTCTACGGATCCTCCGTTTGCCGTGACCAAAGCGGAGTAAGCCTCGCTATTAATCACGAAATCCTCCGACGCCGCATTCACCTTCTCCAGCTTCTTAAGCAGATAGCTCTTGACGCTGGCAGCCGTCTCTTCTGCCTGGCTACGGGAAGAGAAGACGCTCGATGACAGGGCTAAAGTGAGGACAAGGACAAAGCGAAAACACGCAGGTTTCATATTGAGAATGAGTTTCAATTTCCAAAACTCGCGCTTCCTGCGCAAGAGAAAAAAGCTGCGGATCAGTTTTTGAGTCGAAGGTGGTTCTTGACGCGAGGGCGCTCTTTAGGCGCCAATGACCGCGACATCGACTGTCCGGGAATGTGAGGCCCGGCGGTGTTCGAAGAGGAAGATTCCCTGCCAGGTTCCCAAAGTCATACACCCGGCGGCGATTGGGATTACCTCACTTGTCCGAGTGAGGGCCATGCGAAGGTGGCTGGTGGTATCGTCCGGACCTTCAAGCGTATGAGCGTAGTCACCATCTTCGGGAGCGATTCTCTCAAAGTAGTCATGGAGGTCGATTCGGGCGCTGGGATCGGCGTTTTCGTAGATAACGAGACTGGCGCTGGTATGGCGGACGAATACCGTGACGGTGCCGGTTCGAACGCCGCTCCCGCGCACGACGTGAGCCACGTCTTCGGTAATTTCGTAGGTGCCTTTTCCGTGCGTTCGAACTGTGATGGTCTCGTGCTTTGCGGTCATTGCGGCCTGATTATGACGAGCAACCAGCCTGCGAGAAACAACAAGCCGCCGATGGGCGTGATTGCGCCGAGCCAGCGAACATTTGTCACGGCAAGGAGATACAGCGAGCCCGAAAAGATCAATACTCCCGCGGCCCAAATCCAGACGACGGTGGAATTCCGGCTGGCAGCCCACAGCGCAGCGACGGCATGGACGAGATGGTAAAGGACAGCGGTCTGCCAGATGGATGCGGTTTGATTGGCGGCTAGGAGCGAGGCGAGTTGGTGAGCTCCGAAGGCCCCCAGCGCCACGCCGAGGAAGCCGAGGACGCCTGCGATTTGAGTGGCAAGTTGCATAATGGAGGCATGATGGCTGCGACCGGTGGATTGTTCAACTTCTGGCGACGGCAGGGAGGACCGATCCGGCGCTATTGCGGTCTGTCCTTCAAAGGGCGGAAGACACAAGACCCGCGATGCTTGTACGGAGTCTTTCTTCAGGGAGATCAGGTCCAATGAAGAGCGCCAGCGGCTTGTTGATGCGCGGCGCCTTTCCAATCGGAAAGAACTGCGGCTCCTCGAAGCGGTCGACTTTTTGGAAGACGAAGAATTCGCCGGGATCCTCGATGAAACGGACCAGACCTTTGGCGCGAATGATCTCCTCCGGCAGATTCCGCAGAAACTCGCTGAATGCGTTCTTTGCGACGCGGTCGGGAAGGGGCAGTTCGAGCGAAGAAAAGTGGTGCTCGGAATGGTCGTGGTGTTCCTCAGTATCGTGATGGTGATGGTGGTTGAGATGTGCTCGCGACCCCAGGGAACGCTCGCCCGCGGGCGCGAGTTCCACCGAAAGTGCGACAAGCTCGCTGGCGAAGTCTTCTATACTGACACGCTTTCCGCGCACACGATGACGTTCAAAAGACTCCTCGACCTCAATGAGTCGCGCCGCCTTGACAACATCCGACCGTGCTAGGAAGAGACGCGAGGCCGTCCGCGCTTGCTCACGCTCGAGTGCATTGTGCCAAAAGCGCTTTTGCCATCGCTGGGCATCTATGACCGACAGCTGAACCGGCAGCGAAAAGTGACGTAAGCTCCGTTCCAGAGACAGCGTTTCGATGAGCATTTCGCTGTCCGTCGTGCCATTGGTCTCCACGAGGGCGACACGCCCGGGCGAATGCTCAAACTTCTCTAATTCCGCAAGCAGTTCTTCGCGTGAACCGCAGCAGACACAATCTCCGCTGATCGCTGCGATCTCAGCCGCAAGCCCGCGCAACTGCTCCGCATCGACCTGCGCGTTCTGGTAGTCGTTGATGACGACATGGGGTTCTATGCCGTGGTCGCGCAGCAGCGGCAACAATCTCTTGAGAACTGTCGTTTTTCCGGAACCGAGAAATCCTACGAGAAGCACGAGCGGCGTCATGGTTGTTTTTGTGAGACAGGCGGTTGCGAACGAGCGTTCATTCAGGCAGGTTGCCGGGCTATGGATACTCGCATTCCGGTCACTATTCTTACCGGCTTCCTTGGGGCAGGCAAAACGACGCTCCTCAATCGAATTCTCACCGAGCGGCACGGCCTGCGCATTGCCGTAATTGAGAATGAGTTCGGAGAGATCGGCATTGACCATGAACTCGTGATTAATACGGAGGAGGAACTCTTCGAGATGAATAACGGTTGCATCTGCTGCACCGTGCGGGGGGACCTCATCCGCATCCTTGGAAACCTGATGAAACGGAGGAACCAGTTCGATCGGATCCTGATTGAGACCACGGGACTCGCCGACCCGGGGCCCGTCGTGCAGACGTTCCTGGCCGACGATGAGATGCAGACAAAGCTCATGGTCGATGCGGTTGTCACTGTCGTCGATGCCAGGCATATCCTGCTTCACATCGATGACAGCGAAGAAGCAAAGGAACAAATCGCGTTTGCCGACGTCATCCTCCTCAACAAGTGTGATCTGGCTTCAGCGGCTGAACTTGATGCCCTCGAAAAACGTCTCCGCGGCCTCAACGCGATGGCGACGATTCATCGAACTGTCAATGCGCAGATCGAGCTACCGAAGGTCCTCGATATTGGCGGCTTTAACCTTGACCATGCGATGGAGATCGATCCGCACTTCCTGGAAGAAGAAGACGAGCACCATCACCATCATCATGACGATGAGGTTACAAGCGTCGGCATCCAACGCGATGGCCATTGCGATGCACAAAAGCTCAATAGCTGGCTTTCTGAGCTTCTGCGCACCAAGGGCCAGGACATCTTTCGAATGAAAGGAGTCTTTGCCGTAAAGGGAAATCCTGAGCGTGTAATTTTCCAGGGCGTGCACATGATTCTGAATGTGGCGCCGGGCGGTGCATGGAACGGACGGCCATCGAAGAACAGCCTCGTCTTCATCGGTCGTAATCTTGACCGTAGCGCGCTGTCCGAGGGCTTCAACGGCTGCCTCGCCTAGACGCAGCTGAAATTAAAGCTATTTCAAGGACGCACGAATGGGATTGCAGAAACGATGGGGACTGGAGGCCAGTGATCACATTCTTTCCCTCACCTGGGCGGGAGAACTGCTTGTCGTCACGCCGAGCACGGGCGTCTTCCTTCTCATAGATCGAGAGGGAGAGGCGATCGCGGGATTCGCCGCTCACGGTCTCGGAAATGGAACGGCCGCAGCGCTGCCAGGCATCCTTGCGACTTGCGGATACGACGGACGAATCCAAATGTACGAGATCGCCGACTCCAAAGTTACTCCGACACATGGGATTTCCCTAGGCAAGGGCTGGATCGAGCGGGCAAAGTGGAGTCCTGATGGCCGCCACCTTGCATCCGCTCTCGGAAAAACGTTGGTTATCCTCAATGCAACAGGCGAAGTGGCACGAACCTTTCCCGGTCACAAGACTTCAGTCTCCGATTTTGCGTGGAACCCGCGGAACCCTCTCGAGATCGCCAGCGTCTGCGGCGGCGGGGCCCAGATGTGGCGAGTAGGCGAAACCGACCCCTTCGCTCGATTCGACTGGGGCGGGGCGAGCCTTCTCGTTGCATGGAGCCCGGATGGACGCTGGATCGTCACGGGTGACCAGACGCCAAGCGTCCACCTCTACGACTTCACGCGCGACTATCCACTCCACATTCATGGTTTTGAAACGAAGGTAAAGGCCATGGATTTCTCGCCGGATGGAAAACGCCTGGCGACCGGAGGCGGAACGACCGTCACCGTCTGGAATTGCACGGGAAAGACGGGCCCGGAAGACACAACCCCCGATCAGCTAAAATTTCACAAAGGCGATGTCGAAACCATCGCGTGGTCGCCGACCGGCGAATTCCTGGCAACCGGAGACATCGCGGGCCGACTGGTCATCTCGGAAGCGAGGGGACGGCCCGTCTCCGCGTTCGAAGACAAGGAGGCGATCACCGCACTGGCGTGGAGTCCGGATGGCAAATCCCTTGCTGCGGGCGATGCCGCGGGCCGGGTGATCCTCTTTAGCGATTGACGAGCGCCATCATTGGCTCAGCGTACCGCTCCCCCTCGGCGACTCCCGGCGGGAAGAGCTTGTCGATCTGGGCGAGTTCGTCCGCGTTCAAGGTGACGTTCAGTGCGCCCATGTTATCCTCGAGATAGCGAATGCGTTTCGTGCCCGGGATCGGAACAATGTCTTCACCTTGAGCGAGCACCCAAGCCAGGGCAAGCTGCGCGGGCGAGCACCCCTTCCTTTCGGCAAGATTCTTGACGTGTTCGGCCAACCGAAGATTGCGCTCGAAGGCCTCTCCTTGAAATCGCGGGTTCGTGTGGCGCCAGTCGTCATCCGAAAGATCGGACGGCTTCTGAATCGCTCCCGTAAGAAAGCCCCTTCCAAGGGGACTATAGGAAACAAAGCCTATGCCCAGCTCGCGACACGTCGCGAGCGTTCCATTGCGCTCCACGTCACGAGACCAAAGCGAATATTCGGACTGCAGGGCAGCTATCGGATGCACTGCCATCGCACGCTTTAAGGTATCGGAACCTGCCTCGGAAAGTCCGAGCCAACGCACCTTCCCTGCGCGAACCAATGCCGCCATGGCCCCAACCGTTTCCTCGATGGGCACCCCCGGATCCACTCGGTGCTGGTAATACAGATCGATAGTATCAATCCCCAATCGGCGAAGACTGCCATCGCACGCCCTTTGAACGTTTTCGGGCGAGCTATCCACACCCTTGATTGCTCCATCCTCGATCCGAAAGCCGAACTTCGTCGCAATGACGACCCGCTCTCGCGACATCTCGCGCAGGAAACGACCAACGAGTTCTTCGTTCTTATAGGGACCGTAAATTTCTGCCGTATCGAGAAAGTTGCCGCCGAGCTCAATGTAGCGGCGCAAGACGGCCAATGACTCCGATTCGTCGGCTGGCCCATATGCGTACGACATGCCCATGCACCCCAAGCCAAGCGAAAAAACCTCCAGTGAACCAAGTTTGCGAATTTTCATGTGACAACCTCACTCCAAGCCTACACCAGGAATCGCTGCCTCAAAAAGAGATTCGCCAACTCGGCCCTGCGCGAAGGTTTCGCGCGCCGTCGCGGAGGGTTCTACATGCTCATGCCGCCGTCGACGGCGAGCACCTGGCCGGTGATAAAGGAGGCTTCTGGGCTTGCAAGGAAGGCGACCGCGGCGGCTATGTCGTCGGCTACGCCAAAACGCGTTAGAGGAATCTGTGCGAGGGCGGCCTTCCGGACGTCCTCGCTCAATACGGATGTCATGTCAGTTTCGACGAAGCCGGGTGCAACAACGTTGGCTGTGATGTTGCGGCTGGCAAGTTCACGAGCCAGCGTTTTTGTCAATCCCAGCAAGCCCGCCTTGCTCGCGGAATAGTTGGCCTGGCCAGCCAGGCCGATCAGCCCGCTCACTGAGCTAATATTGATGATTCGCCCCTTGCGTTGCTTGACCATCGCGCGCAGAACGGCCCGCGAAAAGTTGAACGCACCCTTCAGGTTGGTGTCGAGCACGACATCCCAATCCTCTGAGCTCATTCGCATCACCAGCGTATCGCGGGTGATTCCCGCGTTGTTCACAAGAACATCGCAGCGCCCGAAATCGGCCAGGATTTTTTCCCCTGTTTTCTGGACGGCGTCGAAATCCGCGACGTCAACTGCGTACGGTTTGGCGGCCTCAGGCGCGATGGAATTGATAGCGTCGGCAGTCTTCTGCGAATTGGTCTCCGTGCGGCTGACAACCGCAACTCGAGCGCCCTCCTCGGCGAGTCGTCTGGCGATTGCTTCACCGATGCCGCGTCCGGCCCCGGTCACAATGGCAACCTGATTCTCAAATCGTTTCATAAAAACTTGCCTAATTCCTTCTCAGGGGCAGCCTGCGGTGGCTTCGCTTCAGATCGCTAGACCTTTACCCAACTGCGGCTTCGCGCGCTTTTCTCAATCGCGGCGAGCACCCTTTCGTTCTTGAGGCCTTCCTCGAAAGTCGGCTGCACACTCTTGCCATCCGCCACTGCCTTAATGAAATCTGAGAAGGTATTTATGAAGGTGTGCTCGTAGCCGATGATGTGCCCGGGAGGCCACCATGCGGCGCCGTAAGGGTGAACGGGCTCCGTAACCAGAATGTCGCGAAATCCGCGGGCGTCCGCCGGGTCGTTCACGCTAAAGAACTGAAGGCGATTCATGTCCTCGAAATTGAAAAAGAGCGAGCCCTTGCTCCCGTTGATTTCGATCGTGATGTGGTTCTTGCGCCCGTAGGCGAAACGCGTGGCTTCGAAGTTTGCCATCGCGCCATTCTTAAAGCGCCCGATCCACGAGACCGCATCGTCGACTGTCACCCTTCCGAGCTGCTTCCCCGCTTTCGCTCCAAGACCTTTCCCAACCTCTTCAAGGATCGGCCGCTTCTTGACAAAGGTCTCCATAAGGCCGCAAACTTCGCTGATCTCTCCAACCACATAGCGTCCGATATCGATGATGTGCGAGTCGATGTCGCCATTAGTGCCAGAGCCCGAAAATTTCTCCTGCAGCCGCCAAACAAGCGGGAAGTTCGGATCGGCAATCCAATCCTGCGCGTAGCGCGCCCGGACGTGATAAATGCGATCTCCCAGATCACCGCGATCGATCATTTTCTTCGCTTGCACGATTGCGGGAATGCGGCGGTAGTTGTGGCAAACCATGTTCACCACCCCCGCCTTCTTCACGGCTGCGACCATTTTCTCGCACTCTGCGACGTCGATCGCCAGAGGCTTTTCGCAGAGGATGGCCTTGCCATTCCTGATTGCCTCAAGGGCAATCTCACAGTGGCTGTCATTGGGCGTGCAGATGTCGACGATATCGATCTCCGGATCGCTTAAGACGGCCTTCCAGTCCGTGCTGGCATTCTTCCACCCCAGGTGTTCACGGGCGGCTTCCACATTCTTCGGCGATCGGCCGCAAATCGTGTGAAGCACCACGTCGGCGGGCAGGTCGAAAAACTTTGGCGCCTGGCGCCAGGCGTTCGAGTGCGCCTTTCCCATGAAGTTGTAACCGATCATTCCGACATTGAGAGAGCGTCTGGCCATAAGAAAGAAGAGGGAAGTCCTTTACTCCATCAAATGCGGCGACATCTGAAAACAAAAAAGGAACCCTTCGGCACTCGCGGATAGCCCAGAAATCCCGCACCACCGGATTGACGAACCAGAAGGATCGCTTATCATGACTGGACGCAGGGGAGCTTTCGCAGCTGAGAGTCCCGATCGCGAAATCGATCGGGAGACCCTTGGAACCTGATCCGGCTAAAACCGGCGGAGGGAGCAGAGATGAGTTCTAAGTTGATAGTTTCGAGTCTTAAGCCACGAACCGAGGTCGGTTCGGCCTCTGCTTTCCATCCGGCAGCCGTGGTCTTGAGATGGAACGAAAAACTTAAAACTCAGAATGATTGCACCTAAGAACGCCATCGAGCCCGACAGCAGCGAGCCGCTGCCAAACTCCAGCCGGATCTATGTAGAGGGAGAGATTTACCCGGATATTCGTATTCCTATGCGCGAGATCGGGCTCGCCCCGACGAGATCGTTCAATGGCGTGCTGGAAACGAACGCGGCGGTCCGGGTCTATGACACCAGCGGGCCGTGGGGCGATCCGGAATTCAATGGCGACGTCGAACAGGGCCTTCCCGCACTTCGCAAGGAATGGATTCTCAAGCGCAGTGATGTTGCCGAGTACCATGGCCGGAACGTACGCCCTGAAGATAATGGGTACCTGAGCACAAGCCACGCGCAGGCTGCCGCCGAACGCCGCGGCGGACTTTCTCCGCTCCATTCGCCCAAGAATGCGAAACGCCAGCCGCTCCGGGCTTCCGCAGACCATCCGGTCACCCAGCTCTGGTATGCGCGTCATGGCATTGTCACGCCTGAAATGGAGTTCATAGCGATTCGCGAGAACCTCGGCCGAGCGAAAATCGCACAGATGGAAAAGGACATCGTCCGCAATGACCTCCATAAGCAGCACGCGGGCAGCGCGCAACTTACGACCGGAACCGTCAACGCCGGCGCCCGTGCATACATCCCGTCTGTCTTCCATCGCTTTCCGCAGCGCATACCCGCCGAGATCACAGCGGAATTCGTCCGGGCCGAAGTCGCTGCTGGCCGCGCCATCATCCCGGCCAACATCAATCATCCTGAATCTGAGCCGATGATCATCGGCCGCAACTTCCTGGTGAAGATCAATGCCAACATTGGCAACAGTGCCGTCGCCTCGAGCATCGATGAGGAAGTTGAGAAGATGCGCTGGGCCACCAAGTGGGGAGCGGACACTGTGATGGACCTCTCCACCGGCCGAAATATTCACGCCACGCGCGAATGGATTCTCCGAAATTCACCGGTTCCAATCGGCACGGTTCCCATCTATCAGGCGCTAGAAAAGGTCGCCGGAAAAGCTGAAGAACTCACGTGGGAAATCTATCGCGATACACTGATCGAACAGGCTGAACAGGGTGTCGACTATTTCACGGTCCATGCGGGAGTCTTGCTGCGCTTTATTCCCCTCACTGCCCGACGCATGACGGGGATCGTTTCCCGGGGCGGCAGCATCATGGCCAAATGGTGCCTGGCACACCACAAGGAAAGCTTCCTCTACACTCACTGGGACGAGATTTGCGAGATCATGGCCGCCTATGACGTGAGTTTTTCCATCGGCGATGGACTTCGCCCTGGCAGCCTTGCCGACGCTAATGACGAAGCTCAATTCGCCGAGCTTTACGTGCAAGGTGAACTGACCGAGCGCGCCTGGAAACATGGCGTGCAAGTCATGAACGAGGGCCCTGGCCATGTCCCAATGCACATGATCGAAGAAAACATGGCCAAGCAACTCGAATGGTGCCATGAAGCTCCCTTCTACACGCTTGGCCCGCTTACCACCGACATCGCCCCGGGCTACGACCACATCACAAGCGGCATCGGCGCCGCCATGATTGGATGGTACGGATGCGCCATGCTCTGCTACGTGACACCCAAGGAACACCTCGGCCTGCCGAACAAGAAAGACGTAAAGGACGGCGTCATCGCCTACAAGATCGCCGCCCATGCCGCCGATCTGGCGAAAGGCCATCCCGGCGCGCAATATCGGGACAACGCGTTATCCAAGGCACGCTTCGAGTTTCGCTGGGAGGACCAGTTTAATCTCAGCCTCGATCCGGTTACAGCCAGGGAATTCCATGACGAAACCCTTCCCCAGGAAGGCGCCAAGTCAGCGCACTTTTGCTCGATGTGCGGCCCTCACTTCTGCTCCATGAAAATCACCGAAGACGTCCGCAAATACGCTGCCGAACAAGGCATAAGCGAGGAGGCTGCGGTGGAGCGCGGAATGGAGGAAAAGTCTGCGGAGTTCATGGAGAAGGGCGCGGAGCTCTACTCAAAAGCATAAATCCATCCTCGGGCGCAACTCAGCTCATCTCGGCGGCGCGCGCATTTCGCGTGTCATGTCCCGGGCCTCGCCGGGCAACACGGAATATTGCCGTGTTGGCGCTGCGCCCCCATCGAACTAACACGTTGTGTGAAGGATCGCGTATGCGTCTTTGGGCTTAAGATCCTTTAGCAAGCGGCACGCCTCCTCCGTTGGCACTGCGACAAGCTTGATTCCGCGTCGGGTCGCCTCGTGCTCGATCTCAGGCATTACGGGCAACCGGCCGTATGAGCCTGTGCCCACGATCAACTGGCCCCCGCCCCAGGGAATGTGCTCCTTGATCGACAGCGGTGTGTGCCCAGTCTGTTCGCGATATTGCTTGGAGGGGCCCTTCTTGCGCTTGCTGACCTTTCCTGCCTCGATCACCACATCGTGGTCATAGCGCTGCTTCTCGACTTCGATCTCACCAAATGCAATCAGTCGTGCTTTCATGGCTTCTCACCTGGAAGACGCTCCCACTCATCCGCTTCGGCGTCAAATCGTCAAGGAGATCGAAGGACCTTGATGTTTAGCCATTCGTGCAGTGAAGATGACCCGGTTTCCCCGTAAGGCCGATGAATGTCTACAAGCTGATCATGCAGATCAGAGTCTTTGGCGTCCTATTAGCATTGATCTCATTGAGACAGACTCCCCGGCTTTTGTGGCCTCGGATGGAACGTCCGCTACGATGATGGCGGACGGCTCAACCTTTCACACTCCGGAGCCCTCGAGCTGGGCGCGGCGACCTCGGTAGCGCTGGTCCCTTCTAAGCAGCGCGGAATCGTCATTCTGACCAACGCATCCCCCTCAGGCGTCCCAGAGGGACTCTCCCGCGCGTTCCCCTTCGAGCGAGTGCGGTATTACACAAGCCATGAAATCACATTGATTGCATTCACGTTTTCCATAGCATCCCCTCACCGTTGCTACACGAGGAACCGAAACTGACCTACTAACTCCACGCGACATCAGCACACGAACTTCCTCAAGCTAGCCCCTTTCTCAGCCGCCAAAACACAGCATACTCCCATGAATTCCCCTATACTAGCCTAGGTTTCGCAGTTTGAGGACAATGGTTAGCGCAAGTGGTTGATTTTCAGGACAAGGGTTTTCGGGGAAGTGGCTTGGTTTGCACTACATGGATTTGCGGACTTGATGGCGGTAGATTCGTGGTGGGGGTTGAGCGGGCAGTTGCCAGGCTAAGTGATGGAGCAGGAGGACTTGTTCTTTTTCAGCTTCGGTGATGCGGGGCAGGCAAAGTTGGCCGCCATCGCGAAGGTCGAACCAGACCTCCACCATCAGGATGGAGCGAAGACTCTCCAGGACGCGGGCCGGGGTGATGGACTCGGCCACCACTTTAAGCTTCTGCTTGAGGCAGACCCACAAGCAATAGCCCAGGAAGGCCACTAAGATATGGGCCTCGACGCGGCGTTGGATACGGTGCCAGATCGGACGGATGGCCAGTTCGCTTTTGAGGGCTCGGAAGGCGGCTTCCACTTCGGTAAGCTGCACGTATTGACGCCAAAGGGCGTCGGGGTCCATGGGATCGAGATTGGTGCGCAAGAGATAGGCGCCCTGGCGCAGCTTGGCTCCCCGCAGGCGCGCTTTATTCCAAGACCACGACAGCCGGCTACGCCGATGTTCGACCGCGCTGAGCATGGACCAGCCTTGGGGATAACGCTCTTCGAGTCGGCCAAGCCGACGCTCGATTTTGCTCGCGTCCTTGAGGCCTCCGCGGACCACAACGCGGCTCAGAGAGCGCAGAGAGCGGTGCAAGCGCGTGAGTTGATTTCGTAGCATGGCGGACTCCTTCTTTGCCCGCTGCAGACTGCGCGCCAAGACGAAGGTCTCTGCGCCCTCTGATAGAAGCTGGACGCGCACCCCAGGCTTCCCGGCGATCTCCTGCCAGTCGCCCTTAAGCAACTCGCGCTCGAAGTCGGCGAGCTTGCGCCGGGGAGTGCCCACCAGATAATAGGCTCCGCGTTGACGAAGATCTTGCAGGTTGTCCTCACTGACAATGCCGCGATCAAACACCCACACCCGAGCTCTCATCCCATACTTGCTCTCGATTTTGGAAACGATCTCTTCGAGGGTGGTCACGTCGGCAGTGTCTCCGTCGAAAACCTCGTAGGCCACAGGGAAACCCTCCGAGGTGACTACCAGAGCGAGGAGGACTTGCAAAGTGTCCGGACGATGATCACGGGAGTAGCCGCGCGCGGCACTCTCCACCCCCGCAGCTTCTCCTTCGAAATAGGTGCTCGTTAAATCGTAGAGCAGGATCTGACATTCGGCTCCGAAGAGATCGCTCCAGCGCTCTTGGAGATGGCCCATGAGCGCATCGCGATGTTCGAGCGCCTTGTCCAAAGCCCGGTAAAGACGGTCCTTGCCGGCCACAGCCTCATCGCACCCCAATAGGAAATCCATCGCCGTGCGTGAAAACCATCGCTCGTGGATGCTTAGCTCACTGCCCGGAGCACAAAGCCGATTGACGGCTAAAAGCTCCATCACCTTAGACCATTCCACCGCTCCGCGCCGATCTCCGAGGGCTTCAAACCAAAACTTATCAAGGCCCAACTCCTCCCATAACCGACATCCTAACCAGCAATCACCTAATGTCCGTGGTCGACGCACCCAGAGGCTTGAGAGCACCACTTCGCAAACATCCTCTTCCTGCTGCGGAGCGCGGCCCTCCCGATCGCTGAAAAGCCGACGCTGGCAGACTCGGCCGTCCTCTTCGATCACTTCTATGGAGCGCTGCCAGCGATCAATCTGCGTGGTATTTAGCTCTCCCAGATTCAGCAGTCGCCGCTGCACCACCCGATCTCGGCCAACCCGCGTGGTCTCAGCCAGATAATAATAGACATGCTCCTTGCCATCTTTGCGTCGTACTTCCCGCTTCAAGAACATGCCGCCATCTTCTCATCCCAAAGGCTTTCTCGTCTACGGGTTGGGTCCGCACACAAGGCTTCGCTGTGCCCGCTGACCAAGACTCTCTCTGTAAATGACTCCAAAAATCTGCGAAAAAACTACAAACCCACGCCAAACTGCGAAACCTCGGCTAGAATCAACAGCGATCGACGCGCTTCATCCCCGCAACGAGTTCAGCACCGTAGCGTGGCTGCGCGACGACGACGATGTCAAAATCGTGATGTCAACCTGCTCGGCATGCGGCGGACGAGGGGGCACCTTACGACTCTCAGGGGAATTGGATTAAGTGCCAAACTTGCGGCGGGTCCGGCCAGGTAAATTATTAGAGGCTTAGCTAGCTAACTCCATTGGATATCGGGCCTTAACCCCTTTTGAGGTTGCACGCCCGCGTCTCCGACG
>DATDAX010000305.1:0-7831 GCA_036525175.1 Terrimicrobiaceae bacterium
ACACCTGCTTCCCTAAGGGCCTCGCCAGTCTGATGTCGCGAACGCAAGTGGGGCGAGAGCTGTGTGCTGGCATCACCAAGGCCCCCGAGATAGATCAATCGTCCGGCGCCTGAAGCCTTTGCCGCGAGCGAGCAATTTCGCGCTGCCTGAACGTCGAGCTGCTCGAAGCCGACGCCTTCGCCAAGGCTATGAATAAGATAGTACACCACATTGACATCGCGCATGGCCTCCTGGAGAGAATCGGGGTCCAGAACGTCGCCTTGCACCACTTCCACCTGTGTCCCCCATGGCCGACCTTGAAGGCGCAAGGGGTCTCTTACCAGGCAACGCACGCGATGCCCGGCCTCGACTAACCTCGGCACGAGTCGCCCCCCCACATAGCCGGTGGCGCCAGTCACCAAAACCACCTGCGGAGAGTGAGGAGGCATCGCGAGAGACTGTAGGCCGTGAGACCCTATCGCGCAACGGCGCGTTGGGTTTTTCGAGAGGGCTCGTTCGGGGCCGGCGACGCGTCCTCGTGCCGTGTCGTCCAGCTCAGCCAGATGGTTGACCATCCGCCTGCAGTCAAGGCAAGTCCAACCCAAAGACCGAGTGAGGCGTCACTGCTTTCCGGCCAGCGCAATAGGATAAGAATCGCGCAGGCAAGCATGGCGGTCCCCGCTGCGAGCAGGCCAAGCCCGCGCCTCAGAGGTCGATTTCCCGCGCCGACCACGATAGAGTTCACGCCCTGAACAGCGATCACGATCCCGAGCAGGGTCCCGGTCGCCACCTCGGCAAAACGAAGGTTCATGAGAGTCAAGACGCCGCCAACCAAAAGCCCCATGGCGAGAAACAAGAGATGCAGAAAGTTCCGCCAGTCCCCTGCATGCAGCCCATACGCGATGTGTGACACGCCTGAAACCAGGAGCACAACTCCGACGAGAACAGTGAACAGATCGCCGGCAAGCATCGGTCCAAAGATTGACGCAATTCCGAGAGCAAGAGCCAGCAGACCCATCCAAATCGATGCAGGTTCTGTCGGCGACACCGGCTTGGAGTAGTGCGCGGCGGACTTGGTCGGCTGTGAATATTGCTGCGTATCGAGGCCGCGCTCCGCTTCCAGCCGCTCTGCTGAGCGCCGCAGGCGGTCCGTCCAGTCCTGACATTGATTTGCGAAAATGGAATAGTAATAACCGTCCTTCTGCCCGGCCAACGCTTCGCGCATGATCGCGGCGTCGTATTCCCGCCCGACCAGCCAGTATCCATTCCTTTTGAGATCGTCGAGAGAATGGATGGGCTTCCCGAATTCCGCCTCGGAGAATCTCTTCCCTTTCTCGCTGTATCCGACGTCATCCAGAACGCGGTCACCCTGAATGAAGAAGAGTTGTTCGTGCCGCAGTTCGAGATTTAGCCGGTCTCCGACGCGGTTGTTCAGGAGGGGCGCCAGCCAGGACATGCCATCGAGGTCGCGTTTGCCGAATCGACAATACTCTCGTTCGTCCTTCGCGTCGGAGAGAGGCTCTGCGCTCATTATCCGTCAAGATGTGTCTGCGATCTGCCTACACCGAGGCAGTTTGGGCCTTCCGTGAGATCGACCGGCGGCCTCGACCGGCGGTGTGTGAGTTATGCCTGGCTCCCCACTCACACATTAGTGCCAGCAGGGGTCTGAGCGTCCTGCCGTATGTAGTAAGCGAGTAGTCTACTTTCGGAGGCACCACCGCGTACACTTTTCGGCTGACGATTCCGTCTCGCTCCAGATCGCGCAACTGCTGGGTGAGCATCTTCTGCGTGACCTGCGGGACGACGCGGCGCAACTCGCTGAAACGCATCGGCTTCTCACGAAGGTGGAAAAGAATAAGCGGCTTCCACTTTCCCCCGATCACCTCGAGGGTCGCGGCAACGGGACAATCTTCGTGGTTCATTAGTATCTTTTTTGATACTATATTCCAAATTAGTGCCTACTTGTCAATTAGATCGGTATCACCTATCGTCGCCTCGCTATGAAGGTTGGAGTCCTCGGATCGGGTGATGTGGCCAAAGTCTTGGCGTGCGGTTTTCTCAAACACGGGCATTCGGTGGTAATGGGAACGCGCGATCCCGCGAAGCTTGGAGATTGGGCGGCTGAGAATCCTGCGGGACGCGTTGGCAGTTTTGCCGATGCGGCGGCGTCTGCGGAGCTGGTGGTCCTGGCTGTCAAGGGAACCGCTGCGGCGGATGCTTTGCGACTCGCGGCGGCCGCAAATCTTGCGGGAAAGCCGGTCATCGACGCGACGAATCCTATTGCGGATATGCCGCCGGTGAACGGCGTGTTGCAGTTTTTCACGAATCTCGACGAGTCGCTGATGGAGCGGCTTCAGCGGCAGTTCCCGGAAGCTCGTTTCGTAAAGGCGTTTAATTCGGTGGGGAGTGCGACGATGGTCAACCCGGAATTTGCAGGAGGCAGGCCGACGATGTTCATTTGCGGAAACGACGAGCGGGCGAGGGCGCTTGTTGCCGAAGTGCTTGACCAGTTTGGCTGGGATACGGCGGATATGGGAAAGGCGGAATCGGCGCGTGCCATCGAACCACTGTGTATGCTTTGGTGCATTCCCGGCTTCTTGCGCAACGAATGGTCTCATGCTTTCAAGCTGCTGAGATAAGTCGAAGGCACTCGGCTCGTGCGGTCAAAATTGAGGGGGTGAAGGTCTCGACGTCATCGGCGCGAAATCTCCTTAGTAAATATTACTTTGTGGGAAGGCGTGAAGGTATGGCAATAACTTCACGATGCCAAGCCAGGCCGAAGTCTCAGAGATCCTGTCCGGGATATTTCCGGCGGATGCGATTCTTTCAAGTCGCGAGGATCTTGTGCCGTATTCCTTTGATGGGACCGCGGTGCTGCAGCAGATGCCTGCGGCGGTCGTTTTCGCTCGAACGGTTGACGAGGTGTCGCGATTGCTCGAGGCGGCAAATCTGAGAGGCCTTGTGATCGTGCCGAGAGGCTCAGGCACGGGATTGAGCGGTGGGAGCATTCCTGTCGAAGGAAGCGTCGTCCTGTGCCTTACGCGCATGGACCGCATCATGGAAGTGGACACGCGAAATCTAACGCTTCTCGCAGAGGCGGGTGCCACCACGCTGGCTGTCGCGGAAGCCGCGGCCCGAGCGGGGCTATTTTATCCGCCGGATCCGGGATCCATGAAGATCTCGACGATCGGAGGGAATGTTGCAGAGAACTCGGGCGGGTTGCGTGGGCTCAAGTATGGAGTCACACGCGATTATGTGATGGGCCTTGAGGTCGTACTGCCCTCTGGGGAGGTGATTTTCACGGGGAACAAATGCGTGAAGGATGTGGCCGGCTATTCGCTTCGCGATCTCTTCATCGGCTCGGAGGGAACGTTGGGCGTGGTAACAAAAGTCCTGTTGAGCCTGATCCCAAAGCCCGCTGCGGGAAGGACCCTGCTTGCTGTGTTTGATCGCATGGAGGATGCCGCAAACACGGTATCCGCCATCATTGCCGCAAAGATCATTCCATGCACGCTGGAGTTTCTCGACCGGGTGACAATCAACTGTGTGGAGGATTACGCGGCGATCGGTTTGCCGCGCGACGCCGCGGCGATACTGCTGATGGAAACCGACGGGCATCCGGCGGCAGTCGAGGAGGAGGCAGGCCGTATGGCGGAAATCGCGCGCACTTTGCACGCCCGCGACGTAAGGGTTGCGCAGACAGCAGAAGAGGCCGTGCGTTTGGCCAGCGCCCGTCGCGCGGCATTTTCCTCGCTCGCACGCATCGCTCCAACCACCATCCTCGAAGATGCCACCGTGCCGCGCAGCGAACTCGCCCGAATGGTAGAGCATATCCAACAGATCGCCGAAAAGTATCGCCTGAAGATTGGCACGTTCGGACACATGGGTGACGGCAACCTGCATCCCACCTTTCTGACCAACGAAAAGGATTCCGAAGAGATGCACCGGGTCGAACTTGCCATGAAGGAAATCTTCGACCGCGCGTTGGCGCTTGGAGGAACGATTACAGGCGAGCACGGAGTGGGACTCGCTAAGAAGCCGTTTCTCAAGGATGCCGTGGGCGAACTAAATCTTGGCGTGATGAAGCTGATTAAGAGATCCCTCGATCCCAATGGCATATTGAATCCGGGAAAGATTTTTTGATGAATGCCATGACCGCTCAGCTGCCGGCGTTGTTCCGCTTCATGCAGCGGTGGAAAATCGCAAAGAAGGACGAGGCTTGAGCGTTGAACCTCAAACTCCGAAGGTTATCCCTGCTTTGAAGGCGCACAGTCCCATACGCGAACTGGACTACGCGCTTTTGCAACAGTGCATCCATTGCGGAATGTGCCTGCCGACGTGCCCGACCTACGATGCCACCAAGATCGAGCGCAATAGCCCCCGCGGTCGAATAGCCCTTATGCGCGCGATCGCCGATCATCGGCTCGAACCCAGCAGGATCTTTGGCGAGGAAATGTATTTTTGTCTTGGCTGCCTGGCTTGTGAGACCGCGTGTCCGGCTGGTGTCAAGTATGCGCAACTCTTCGAGGCCGCGCGGGAGGAGGCTGAGACGGCCGGGGTGCTGCAGAACCCAGTTCGCGACGTGATTCGTTCGCTGGTTCTCAGGGGACTTTTTACGCGTCCGCGATTGCTTAGATTTGCCGGTCGTCTGCTCTGGTTGTATCGGGCGACCGGCGCTCAGAAATTGCTGCGTACTCTCCGGTTGAACAAATTTCTTCCGTACCGCTATCGGGAATTGGAAAGGATGACGCCTGCGGCCAAGGCGAGATTCTCCGGGCAGCTTATCAAAGCGGTGGAGCTCCCGAAGGGTCCGATCGCGCACCGGGTTGTCGTTCTCACGGGCTGCGTGCAGGATATCGCTTTTTCGGACATTAATCGGGATACGGTGGATGTCCTTCTGGCCAATGGTTGCGAGGTTCACACGCCCCGGCTTCAGTATTGCTGCGGCTCGTTGCATGCACACAACGGGGAGACCGACGCGGCCAAAAAGCTTGCCCGGCTTCAGATTGATGCGTTCGAACTTGATCGAATCGATGCGATCATTACAAATGCCGCCGGCTGCGGATCCCACCTCAAGAGCTATGGGATCCTCCTGGCTGACGATCCGCGATATGCGGCGCGGGCGCGCGAATGGTCCGCGAAAGTCCGCGACGTCCATGAATGGCTTTCCGAAATTGGATTTCGAACTCCACGAATCGAGAGACAGGCAGAGACAAAGAGGCTTGTCACGTACCATGAGGCTTGTCACCTTTGCCACGGACAGAAAATCACGCGGCAGCCAAGGGAAATTTTGAATGGGATTCCTAGCATCGATTTGATCGAACTTACTGAGTCGACATGGTGTTGCGGTAGTGCGGGCATCTACAATATTACTCAGCCCGAGATGGCGGCAAAGCTGCAGGAACGCAAGGTTCGTCACATCGTGGAATCCGGCGCTTCAATCGTGGCGACGGCAAACCCGGGTTGTCTCCTTCAGCTCGAGAGCGGGCTTCGGAAATTTTCGCAGAGAATCGCGGTGCGGCATCCGATCAGTCTCCTGGCCGAGGCGTATCGATCGGAAGAGTAGCCCGTCATGTTCACGCAGATTCTCGTCATTCTGGCTGTCCTCGTGTCGGTGATGTTTCACGCGGCGGGCATCTACTTTGCCATTCAGGCCGTGATGATCTCCCGAACGCCCCAGGCGTCGATCGGATGGGGACTTGCTCTGGTGATCTGCCCGTATGTCGCGATCCCCTTGTTTCTCGTCTTCGGCGAATCAAAGTTTTCGGGATACACGCTTGCGGGCCAGAACAGGCATGAGGAACTGGACGCGGGACTAAGGCAGGCGCAGCGTGCGTTGACCCCATTTCGATCTTCCTTTCTACGCAAGTATTCCGATGCAGAGCGCCTTGGCATCAGCCTTCGGGGGCTTCCCCCAACGAATGGGAACGCCTGCCGGCTCTTGATCGATGGAAAGGAGACTTTTCGGACGATTTTTCAGGCGATTGAGACGGCGCGAGGCTACGTGATCGTGCAGTTTTATATCGTCCACGACGACGGACTGGGAAGAGAACTGAAGGACAGATTGCTCGCGGCGTCCCGTCGGGGAGTGCGTTGCTGGTTGCTCTATGACAGCGTCGGATCGAAGGGACTCACAGATGCGTACCTTAGCGAGTTGCGCGATGTGGGTGTTTCCGTTCAGGCCTTTGTCACGAATCGTCAGTTTGGCCGCCAGTTTCAGATCAACTTTCGCAACCATCGCAAGTTGGTCATCGTCGACGGGAGAGTTGCGTTTTTCGGAGGGCTGAATGCCGGCGACGAGTATCTTGGCCTGGGAGTTCTTGGATCGTGGCGCGATACGCATATCCAAGTCGAAGGCCCGGCTGTCATGGCTCTCCAGGTGTCGTTCCAGGAAGACTGGTATTATACGTGCAAGGAGGTGCCGGACATTCCTTTCGAACCGCGTGTGGCCGGTGAGCAGACAGTCCTCGCATTCGCTTCGGGGCCCACCGAGAGTTGGAATCTCACCGCGGCCATCTACGCCGAGATCATTCATGATGTCCGCAAGAGACTGTGGATCGCGAGTCCCTACTTTGTGCCGGATCCGATGCTTCGGACGGCGATCGGACACGCAGCGCTGCGCGGAGTAGACGTGAGGATCATCCTGCCCCAAAAACCGGATCACCTGTTTCCGTGGTTGTCCTCATACACCTTTTATCCCCTGATGCGCGAGGCGGGGGTGAAAATCTGGCGTTACCAAAGGGGCTTCATGCACCAGAAGGTTCTTCTGGCGGATGATGACCTCGCAATAGTGGGCTCTGCGAACCTGGATTTTCGTTCCTTCATGCTGAACTTCGAGCTATCGGCCGTCATCCAGGATACGGCGTTCGCCAAGACCGTGGAAAAGATGTTCGAGAAGGATTTCGCCCGAAGCGAAGCTGAGAACCTTCAGAAGTTTGAAAAAGCGAAATTCTTATTTCGTCTCAAATGCCGGCTCGCCGCCTTGATGAGCCCCGAGCAATAGAATTTCCGATTTTCGCTTGCTCAGCGAATTCCTGCCAGGCTTTGAGTTAGGGTTATTGACCGCGCGTCCGTAGTCTATCGAGAAGGACTGCGAGGATGATGACAGCACCTTTGACCACCAATTGCCAGTAGAAGGACACGTTCATCAGCGTCAAGCCGTTGTTGAGAACGGCAACGATCAGCGCTCCGATTAGCGTTCCGAACACCGTTCCAACACCGCCGGAAAAGCTGGTGCCGCCGAGAATCACCGCAGCGATCGCGTCCAATTCGTAGCCTTCGCCCAAACGTCCCTGTGCGCTGTAAAGCCGGCTTGCTGTCATGACCCCGCCCAAACCGGCAAGAAATCCGCTAATTCCATAAACGACGATCAAAATCGTGCCGACTGGAATGCCTGTGAGCCGCGCGGCGAGCGGATTGCCACCTACGGCGTAAACGTGAACGCCGAACACGGTCCGATGGAGCACAAATGCGCTAATTACGATGACTGCCAGGGCTATCACCACCAGCCAGGGAATCGGACCGAGGTAGCTGTTGCCGATCCACGCGAAGTTAATGTCGTTGTTAATAAGTGTTGTTCCTCCCGCGAACAAATATGCTGCCCCACGAAGGGCCGTGTAGCTTCCGAGCGTAACGATGAACGGCGGCAAACCAAAATAATGGACGATTGCCCCTGTCATTACGCCTACGATCGTTCCGCTCAAAAGGGCAACGGGCACCGCGGCCCAGCTCAACGACGGATTGAGAGAAAACACGAGCGAGAGCACGGCGGTCATGCCAAGAACTGAGCCGACAGCGAGATCGATGCCGCCCGTTAGGATCACAAATGTCATCCCGGCGGCCAGGACGATAT
>DATDAX010000306.1:0-9838 GCA_036525175.1 Terrimicrobiaceae bacterium
TCCCAAGCGAATGTCGCCAGTTCGCTATCTGTTTCACAATAACGGCTCGGCAACAGGTGGACCAAAGCGTCGTGAGGGAGTGCGAAAATTTCGTCCTGGCGAGCCTGCGGAACCGCCGGATCCAGTTCGCCGCTGTCGCGGATGATGCCTCGATTGACGAAGCGGACGATTCCCGGCTCACAACGCACGCGTCCGCAGCGGTTTCCGTAAATGTCCAAATACTCGTCCAACGGACCTCGCGGCTCGATTCTAAAGTCTTCTGCGGAAATAAGATCCTTGGAACGGGAAGGATGTACCCTAAGGCAGAAGAGCACGGCAGTCTCTGCGGCGAGCCGAAGCGAAATGTCGAATCCAAAAGAGATAATCATGAAGGATAAAGGTCAGTGCACGCGCCCAACTGGCCAACGGAGCAGCACCTTTGTCAAAAGGCGCGCGCCGACAAGCAGGGCGCTTTCCTCAATATCGAACGTTGAGGTATGCAAGGGCGTAGTTTTCTTTCCCTTTCGGCCTACACCGAGCCGTATCATGCAGCCGGGAACCCCGCCCAGATAGTCGGCAAAATCTTCCGCTCCCATGCTTGGACGACCTTCGGTAATGACATGGTCCGCACCCGCAACATCGCATGCCGCGCTAAGACAGATGGCGGTTACGGCGGGGTCATTGACAACACCGGGAAGTTGCGCGTCGAACGCGATCTGCGCCGTCCCGCCAAGCGCCTGAGCGGTGCTGTGACATAGCCTTCTGATCAGATCCCGGGTGCTCCGCGAAACCGCCGCGTCTAAAGCACGAATCGTCCCCTTCATAGTAACGTTGTCCGGAATGACATTCGCCGCATGGCCGCCTGCGATTTGCCCAATCGTTACGACCACAGGGTCGCGCGCGTCGGTCTTGCGGGGAACAGCCTGATAAATGAGGCTGACAAGATGGGCTGCAATGGCAATCGGATCGACCGTGTTGTGCGGACGCGCACCATGACCTCCGCGTCCGCGAACTTCGACCTCGAAATCCTGGCAGAACGCCGTCTGCGGGCCGGCGGTAAGAGCGAGCTCTCCCGCCGCGATTGTGGGATCCACATGTAACGCGACGATCGCGCTTATTCCGTCAAGGGCTCCGCGGCCTATCATCTCCCGTGCGCCGTGACCGGCCTCCTCCGAAGGCTGAAAGATGCCCCGCCAGCCGACTGAAAGCGGACCCGCTGATTGCAGTGCGCAGAGAGCTCCGAGCAGGATTGCCGTGTGGGCATCATGGCCGCATGCGTGCATCACACCGGCGTTTCGGGAGCGGTAAGGGACATCATTCTCCTCGAGGATGGGCAGCGCATCAAGATCGGCGCGGAGGGCGATGGCTGGAGCGTTTACCGCCGATTTTTCTGAGATCTCGGTAATGACCCCCCGTCCGTCCGCTCCGACCTCATGCGGTATTCCGGCGGCTGTAAGATGCTCGCGGACGAAGGCCGTCGAGGCATATTCGCTTCCACTGAGCTCGGGACATGCATGAAGGTGGCGTCGTATCTTCACAATCTCCGGCTCAAGCCCGACAACACAACGGTCCAGCTGGTCCGAAAGAGATGGCGATTGAGGCGCTGCGCGGCTGGACATGGTGGCAAGGAGCCGAGAACACAATATCTGGAAATGAGTCAAACCGCCAGCTGCAAGCGGGGTTTCGTCCCCCTCAACAGCGTTGGTCGCTAATGACCGGAGCGAGACGAACTTGGCAAAGGCGGATTTTGGGTGAGACCGGCCCGGTCGTGCGCTATGGGGTCCATATGCAACGCCGGTGTATACTCATCGCGGCCCTGACGGCGGCCCTGCTGAAAGCTGATGACATTCCAGTCTACCGGAATCCATCGAAAACGATCGAAGAGAGAACCGAAGACCTGCTCTCCCGAATGACGCAAGCCGAAAAGGTCGGGCAGCTCAGCCAGGGCGTGCTTCGCCCGGGCGTGGCCGATCCCAATGCCTATATCCAGCCGATACGATCCGGCGCAATCGGCTCGTACATCCTCGGCCTCGACTCCGATGACCCGGCTGCGCGCAACACGTTGCAGGAAATCGCCACCAAACAATCCCGACTCGGCATTCCGCTCATTTTCGGCTTCGACACGATCCATGGACTGCGAACGGTCTTTCCAATCCCGCTGGCCATTTCGTGCACATGGGACCCTGCTTTGTTTGAAAAGCTGGAAGCCGTCGCGGCACGTGAGAGCCGCGCGGCGGGCATCGACTGGGTCTTTGGCCCGATGTGCGACCTGGCTCGCGACCCGCGCTGGGGCCGCGTGGCCGAGACATTCGGCGAAGATCCTTATCTGGCTTCACTTTTCGCAGCCGCGGCTGTCCGCGGCCTCCAGGGTCAGGATCCCGCCGCTCCAGATCGGGTTGCTGCATGCCTCAAACACTTTGCCGGCTACAGCGCGGCGGAGGGAGGCCGCGACTATAATCACACAAATGTTCCTGAGTTCGCCATGCGAAATCTTTTTCTCCCTGCTTTTCATGCAGGCGTTCGCGAAGGCGCCCTTTCGGTGATGAGCGCCTTCAATGCAAATGACGGCATTCCTTCGACGGCAAGCCGATTCCTGCTTACGCAGGTCCTCCGCGACGAGTGGAAGTTCTCCGGATTCGTTGTGAGTGATTGGGAGGCCGTTTACGAAACAATTCCCTGGGGATTCGCAGCGGACGAGGCCGAAGCCGCACGACGTTCGCTTACGGCAGGAACGGACATGGAAATGGTGTCGACCACCTATCGCGACACACTGCCCACACAAGTGTCCGAGGGTCGCCTTTCACAAGCGAGCATCGACGCATCGGTCAGGCGCGTGCTGGGAGTGAAGTTCAAACTGGGGCTTTTTGAACGTCCGTTCACTGATGCAAAGCTGTTTCGTTCTGCGATGGTACAGTCCGATGGCCTCGCACTGGTTCGCGAAGCGGCGGCGCGGTCGTGCGTCCTTCTCAAGAATGAAAAGCTGCTTCCACTCGAGAGATCGTTGATGCGCATCGCCGTCCTGGGCCCTTTGGCGAACGATCGGGATGAAATGCTTGGAACCTGGGCGGGGCACGGCGCTGCAGCGGACGTCGTCACTCTTGCAGAAGGCATTCGGGCCAAGATTCCCGCCGCGCAAGTCGAAGTCGTCCGAGGCTGCCCGCTGCTGGAAACACAGCGCACTCGGACGTTGACGGATGGCAAAGTGGTTGTTGACGAGTCTGCAGACGATGCACGCACCGCGACGATCGAGGATGCGGTTCGGGCGGCCTCTCAAGCGGAAGTCTGTATTCTCGCGCTTGGCGAGCCCCGCGGCTGGACAGGAGAGAACGCCTCACGCGCCAGGCTGGGTTTGACCGGTCGCCAGCAACAATTGTTGGATGCTGTGGCGGCAACCGGGAAGCCGGTGGTGGTCGTGTTGTTTTGCGGACGGCCGTTGCAGTTGACCACTATCCTCGACAGCGCTCAAGCCGTGCTGGTGGCGTGGCAGCCCGGAATTCAAGGTGGGAACGCAATAGCCGACCTTCTCTTTGGCGACGCCGCTCCTTCCGGTCGCCTTACGATGTCCTTCCCGATCGATGTTGGCCAACTTCCCGTTTACTACAATCGATACAACACCGGGCGGCCTGTCCTTGAGATGGTAAACTATCGCGATCTTACGCGTGAGGCGCTTTTTCCTTTCGGATTCGGGCTCACGTACACGTCGTTCTCCTACGAACCTGTGCAGATCAAGACAGGCGAAACTGACATGGCATCGGCGCTGATCACGAACACAGGAACACGCGAAGGCGAGGAAGTCGTGCAACTCTACATTCGTGATATGGCCTGCTCAGAAGGCGCGCGACCGCAACAGGAACTGCGAGGCTTCGAGCGGGTGAGACTTCGGCCAGGCGAGAGCCGCGAAGTGCACTTCGAACTCACCGACGAGGTCCTGGGCTTTTTTGGACGAGATGGAAATTGGCGCGTCGAACCTGGTAGCTTTCAAATCTGGATCGCGCCCCACGCACAAACCGGAACACCTGCAGGCTATAGTCGCTGAGACAGAATATCGCGATGCATAGCGTCAGGCCGCGAGGAACATTTGTTGTTCTGCCACGGCGGAAACGGTCTCCTGGACGCGGCGCATTTCCGCAAGCGACAACAAGAAGGCCAAGGTCGATTCCGCGCCTTGGTTTTGATTGACGCGGTCGATATGCAAGCCGTCCCTGCAGCCACCGCTTTGAGCGTCATACAGCGAAAGTCCGAGGTCGTTGCTGCCGTGGAACCATTCAAAGGCTTTTCCTGCGTAAGCAAGCCAGGAGTCATCACCGGTGGCTTCGTACGCCTCGAGACAGGCACAAATCATGGCATGGGCCTCGACAGGTTGCTGGTCGAATTGCGCCGGGGCTCCACCGCGCTTCCAAAAGCCGTTGGACCCAATCGGGCGGAAATGTCCATCCGGAGCAATTTGATGCTCCGTAAGCCAACGCAGGCTCTTCAGACCAACTTCGCGAAGGGAAGGCAGATTCGCCCATCGGCCCGTCATGATTAAGGCGTGCGGAAGCCGCGCATTATCGTAGCTGACGACATCCTCGAACCATAGCCAATCCTCACTGGCAGACCGCTCGTAGAGAGAATGCAAGCGTTGCGCCAATTGTGAGCGAATTTGATTGGCCATGAGATCGCCGCTCAACGTGCGCAGGTATTCGTGCAGGCCAATGATCGCGAAAGCCCACGCCCGCGGTGAGGTGAAACCTTGCACCGCAGGCAACGCCTTCTCAAAGAGCTCCGCCGCCCACGAGCGCAGTCCCTCGCGACGCGAGCGTCCGACGCAGGTTCCGAGAGCCCATAGCGCCCGGCCGTGGCTGTCTTCCGAGCCGATGTTCTCCATCCATTCCCGGCGATAAGTCATGAAGTTCCTGAAACGCCCGTGGCTGGCATCGAAAGCGTTTTGCAAGAACGCTGCGTAAACGCTGGTTAGCCGATTGCGCTCGGGAAAACCCGCTTCAAGTTCCTCCAGGAGCATCGTCAGGATGAGCGCCCGGGCATTGTCATCCGTGCAGTAGCCATGCTCGTAATTGGGCAGTGTGTAGACGGCATGTTGCAGCATCCCCGTGTCGTCGGTCAGCGATATGAGATGATCGAGCCTCCAAACCGGCAGAGCGACCTCCTGATCCAGTGTGGGTGCCTTTATGCGCTTCGTCGTCTGCGCGGAATGCTCGTGACGCGCGCGCTCGAAGCTCGCCACGTAGTCGCACGCTACGTGGGACCAAACCATCTTTCGGCCCATGAGATAGGCGGCTTTACGCATTGAGTGGCGCATCGTCTCGTTACGAAGCAGATCGCAAACAGCTTGGGAAATCGACGGAACGTCGGCAAAGGGGATGAGCACTCCACGCCCTTCCGCGAGCAACTCCTCGGCGTGCCAGTAAGGGGTGGAGATGACGGCCTTGCCGCCGCCAAAACTGTAAGCAAGCGTGCCGCTTGTGATCTGAGTCTTGTTCAAATAGGGCGTGATATAAATGTCAGCCGCACCGAGAAATTCCAGCAACTCGTCCTGGTCCACGAAGCGATTGAAAAAGATCACGTTTTTCTCCACACCGTTTTTCTTGGCAAGGCGCTCGAGACTAAGCCGGTACGTCTCGCCATGATCCCGGACGAGATTGGGATGCGTTGCCCCGAGCACAATGTACACAACATCGGGAAATTCCTTCACCACCGCTGGCAGCGCATTGAGGACATATTCGATGCCCTTGTTTGGCGAGAGAAGACCAAAGGTCAGCAGGACAGGCCGACCCTCCGCACCAAATTTGTCCTTGTAGTAGTTTGGATCGGCAAACGGCACGTCGGGAATTCCGTGAGGAATCAAATCGATCTTCTCCGCCGGTGTTCCATAAACGTCGCGCAAGAACTCGACGCCTTTCTCGGCCATCGATACGACGCGCGCAGACAGGTTGATCACCTCCTGAAGTACCAGCTTCTGCTCGCGTGTCGGATCGCGCAGAATGGTATGCAGCGTGCTCACTGTCGGCACTCTCAGGTTTCGCAACAAAGTCAGCAAATGGCGTCCGTTCGGACCTCCGAAAATTCCGAATTCGTGCTGCAAGCAAAGGACATCGACGTTAATGAGATTAAGGAAATCGGCTGCTCGACGGTAGGCGGAGACGTCTTGCTCGGGAATTTCGAAACGGACTTCCGGAGGATAGTGATATCCCTCCGGTCGATCGGTCACTGCGATTATCGAGCTTTGCAGGTCAACGTATTGGGAAGAGATCGCCCGTCGTAAATCTGCTGTGAAGGTGGCAATGCCACATTTCCGCGGAACATAATCCGCCAGAAATGCGATTTTCTTAACGTTGCTGGGCAAATTCATAATGAATACATCGCAAACGAGAGGAAGGCCGGACGGCTCCTGACGCCTCGCCCTCAAGTGTCAAAAGAGAAGGTATCATTCCAAAGATCACCTCCATCTACGCTCGCTTTTCGCGGACTTAATTTTACAATCTCCTTTAAATCTAACATATGAAAGCGCTTTTCGCAGTTCTGGCGATCGTTGCGATTCTTGTCGTGGTCCTTCTGATTGGCGGCTGCGGCACATACAACAGGCTTGTAGGACTCAAGCAGCAAGTTGATCGAAGCTGGGCCGACGTCCAGAATGTTTATCAACGCCGCGCGGATCTCGTTCCCAATCTCGTCCGTACCGTGGAGGGTGCAGCGAATTTCGAGAAAAGCACGTTGACCGATGTGATCCAGGCGCGGCAACAGGTCACCAAGGTGCAGGTTGACCCTACCGCTGCACCAACTGACCCTCAGACATTGCAGCGTTTTCAACAGACACAGGATCAACTGTCGAACTCGCTTGCCCGGCTTCTCGTCGTGGTCGAGCGCTACCCCGAACTGAAGGCAAACGCGAATTTTCAGGAACTTCAGGCGCAGCTTGAGGGAACCGAGAACCGGATCACCGTTGAACGCCGCAAGTTCAACGAAACGGTTCAGGCATACAACACGACCGTGCAAAGCATGCCCACCGTACTCTTCGCCGGCCTGCTTGGCTTTTCCCCGAGGCCGTATTTCACCGCTCGCGAGGGAGCCGAGGAGGCTCCGGAAGTGAATTTCAACTTTGGCACCGGCTCTCCCGCTCCGACGCCAGTTCCAACGCCTCCCACAACCCAATAGGGCGGCCTTGTGCCGGCCATCCGCAGGATGAAGACGTCTCCGTTCCGGAGCTGGCGATTGCTGCTCGCCCTCGTAGGCGCTGCCGCAACCGTCGCCTTGGCGGCCGATCCGCTTCCGCCGAAGCCGAGTACCTATGTGAGCGACGGCGCGCGCATTCTCTCACCGCAAACCGTCGCTACGCTGAATGCGCGTCTCGAGGCATTCGAAAGGGATACATCGAGTCAGGTGCTCGTCGCGACCTTCCCGGCGATTCCCGACGGGTATGTATTGGAAGACTTCACGCAGCGCACGGCCGAGGCCTGGGGTGTCGGCCAAAGCCAGGACGACAATGGCGCCGTCCTTTTCGTATTTCCCAACGAGCGCAAGACGCGCATCGAGGTCGGCTACGGGCTGGAAGGCGCACTGCCGGATATTGTCGCAAAGAGAATCATTGAAAACGAAATCCTCCCCGCCTTTCGTGCTGGGGATTTTGATGCGGGCATAACCCGAGGTGTGGCAGCGATTCTTCAGGCGAGCCGCGGAGAATATCGTGGCTCCGGTCGCACCAATGCCGACGCAACAGAGGACGCTCAGGGCAGCTGGCTCATCTTTCTTCTCTTCATCCTCGTCCTCGTCATCATCATCACGGCGAATAGAAATGCCATCCGTAGAGGCACCTATTACGGCCCGCGTGGACGACGCACCGTGTGGACTCCGCCCATCGGGGGAGGCTGGAGTAGCGGCGGGGGTGGTGGGTTCCGAGGAGGTGGAGGAGGAGGTTTCAGCGGCGGGGGTGGAAGCTTCGGCGGTGGAGGGGCAAGCGGCAGCTGGTAATGCCAAAATGAATACCCAGCATTTTCTCAAACAATTGGACGACACGGAAATCGTTCGCGCTATTAAGGATGCGGAGAGCAAAACGTCCGGCGAGATCCGCGTTTTCATCACCGACCGCCCGATCGGCTCGGACGACGTTGTCGCGCGCGCCGCGAGCCGGTTCGAAAAGCTCGGCATGACAGCCACCAGGGACCGCAATGCGGTCCTGCTCTACTTTGCGCCTCGCTCACATCAATTCGCCATCGTGGGCGACAAGGCGGTCCACGAAAGACTTGGTGACACCCTTTGGCAGGAAGTTGCATCGATGATCCGTGAAAAACTTCGCGACGGCCGTTTCACGGAGGCTGTCGTCGCAGGCATCAAGATCGCCGGCGACGCTCTCGCCCGACACTTTCCCCGCCGATTTGATGACCGCGATGAATTGCCAAACGAAATCGAGCGCGACTAGTAATACTAGAGCATCTCTCGCAAATCATTTCCGAAAAGCTCGGCCGTTCGTTGTAGCGGCGGTGTCCCCACCGCCGACACGGCCAGCCCTCGACCGGGGGGACACGGTCGCTACAGAGCGGTATGCTTGCCCTTGATTGTTGAAGACGCAGAAATCTTTTGTGAGAACTGCTATAGAGCACGCGGGCTTGCTATTGCCAATAGCCTGAACGCCAGTAACGCCGACCGTCACTTAGATAGTATCGGCTATCCGTCCAGGCAACATTAGATCGAGGACGCTGCACCCATCGGCCCGGCACCCAAACCCAGTCGCTAGCCCCCCAGCCCCAATATCCATTGACCCATACAGGATCGGCGTATCCGACTGGGACGCCCGAGCTTTGCTCATAACGAGGCGGCGGCATATCACCGTCCACCACATACTCGCGAGGTTGATACACAGGGACCGCGGGATCGAGCGCATTGAAAATCGCCTGCCCGATCGGATCCGGCGGAACGACGCGGCCATATTGATCCACACATCCAATGAGACACGCGGCGGTCAAGATTGTGAGAAGCACTTTGCTCATGAAACTCCTTTTTAGAAGAGAATCGCCCATCAAGAACCTCCCGGATGTGAACGCCCGTATCCATACGGTCCTCTGCACCCGTGGACCCCAAAAAACGCCCTAGCGGACCCTCAGGGCAGTGCCCGATTGCATGCACGCAAAAGCGGGTTTATAGTTACACTTTAAGGTAGAGTCCGGACACCAATTTCAGCCTTCGAAAACCTGACATGAAGAAGACGGCCAAGCAATCCAACGGCACAAAGTCATCCCCTCAGGATACTTGTCACTCCCGACCGAAACGACGCTCGCGCAGCTCGCTTTTCCTGGAAGCTGACCCCGTAATGAGCTCCGTTTTTAGGCCCGCAATTGATGCGCACCTACCGTATAGACGGATAATAGAGTAAAACGCCGTCAGGGGCTGTCGACTTCCGTCGCTTCCGCCGCATGCAGTCGCTCGCTGTAAACAGCCGAACTGAGAAGATGTTCCATCTCCTCTCCTGCTTCGATCTTTAAGCGGAAAAGCCAGCCTGCGCCATACGGATCCTTCCGGACAAGCTCCGGATTTGATTCCAGGTCGCGATTTATTTCGACAATACTTCCGCTAAGGGGCGCGCGGACTTCGCGATTAGCATTTGCAAACACGGCAGTTGCTACGGAGTCTCCAGCCTTTACCGCGTAGCGGACTTCCGGAAGCCTGACACGCGAACATTCCCCGGCAACCGTTGGATCACTTGAAGTGATTCCCACAGTCGCGCTCTCACCATCCACTCGAACCCATTCGTGGCTTTGCGTATATTCTCTGTCCTCCGGCACATTCATGGATATTTTCGAGAAGGTATGACCCGCACGCAAAGCATCGGACATAAGAAGGACCCTGGCAAGCCTCGCTTCGGAGACGG
>DATDAX010000307.1:0-4343 GCA_036525175.1 Terrimicrobiaceae bacterium
TAACTGTGAAACGGCAATCGCACTCACGGTGACACAGAGAGAGGAAGTTTTCCCATCTCGCTCCGCAGCTCGTCGTGAAGCTCAACAGTCCAGGGCGGCGCACCTGCAGGCGCTGCTGGCGACTTTCCCCGCCGAAAGTCCCGGGGCGCAACTGCGAGTTGCACGTTGTCGAGGCCGGTCCGCGCAACCAGGACAAAGAGTTCCTCGACCGCAGCATCGCCTATCGCAAGACATCCGATGGACTCCCTGCCGCCATGAATCATGATATCACCGCCGAGGGTCGAGAGGTCACGCCCATCCAAACGAGCACGCTCGATATCGGCGGCATTTGGGTAGTTCACGCGCAGGGACAAATGAAATCGGCTATTAGGATTGAGGAGTTCGATGCGATAAAGTCCTTCGGGAACCTGCTTGTCGCCCTCGCGAAGCTTCGGGCCGGCCGTTCCGCTTGCGGCCAGGATGGGATACGACAGAACGAAGCGAGGCGTCCCGTTAGTGTCGTAGACGTAGAGTTCAAGCTGCTTCTCTTCCTTCAAGGCAAGCAACGTGAGATTCTGCGGCGGGAAAGGAAACCCGGCCCGATCGAAGGTCGGACGAAGACGACGCTCAACCGACGGGCCCACCACCGAAAGGACTTGTTCAATCGTTCTCGGCTTCGAGGGCAGCGAAGAGGGACGCAGGAGCTGCCGGTAATACCACGCAATGAGACCCGCCAGCACAAGAAGAGCAGTAACAACGAGCCGGATCCTCACCCCGTCAGTCTGCACCGAGCGTCCTGCATTTCTACCAATTTTCGCATGCTCGCCGGTTCCATCCTGATTCTCGCTACAGCTTCCCCTCCCGCACGTAATAGCTGTGCGCGGCCTCCAGTGCGTCGCTTAGACCGGTTGTCGCGCGCCAGCCGATGAGTCGCTCGAAATTCGATCCATCAACCACCCAGCGGTCCGCCCAGATTTCGCGAGCCCTGTCGCGTGTGAGGCTTGGAGTCTGAGCGCGCAGCGCCGGAACCGCATCGACGATCGTTGAAAGCATTCGCACGACAAAATGCGGCACGGGCACTGTCAGTCCTTTCGCATTGCAGGCCGTCGCGGCGGACGAGATCAATTGCCAGTCGGTCATCGAATGCACCGAAGCCACATAACTCGCCTGCGCGAGAGGCTCGCTCCTGAGGGCCAAAAATATTGCCGATACAAGGTCATCCACGGCGATGAAACTGTAGGACTTGGCTCGCAGGCCCGGCTTGATACGCACGCGTCCGCGCGCCATCCGGAAAAGCGGAAGCGTCGCCATGTCGCGCGGTCCAAGAATCATCGGCGGCCGCAAAATCGTAATCGGGCGATTTGGAAACTCGCGCCTGATCGCTTCTTCCATGGCGAGCTTGGATTCCCCATACCATGTAATCGGCGCGTCGGAGTCCGCCTCGGATCGCGACGTCTTTCCCTTCGGCGTCGGGCCGCCAGCCGACTGCGACGAGATGACCACTGTGCGGCATTCGTCGGGTAGTGCACGAAGGGTGGCTAGCGTCCAATCGACATTGGTGCGAAAGTAATCGCTTCGCGTCCGCTCGAAGAGAACGCCTCCACCCAAAATGGCATATCGCGGCGAAATCTTGGGCCACTGATCAGGCACAGCAGAAAGAACGTCGATTCCCTGCGGGTCCTTCTCTTCAAAACGGAGTTGCCGAATCAACTTGTCCGTGTGGCGAACGGGCGCAAAAACTTTTGTCCCCTCGCGCAGAGCGCGCATGAGGATGTTGCGACCCAAGAACCCCGTGGCGCCCGTAAGCAGAAGGCTCATCAGAACGCCAACTGCGCCGCAACTGCCAAACGCCCGACTCGGCAGTCGCTACAGCAAGGACTTCTCATAGATCCTCCATTCCTGCTGCTGAATTGCGCCGACCATCAGGGAACTCTCAATGATCTCGGTGTTGGTTTCCTCGATCCAACCGAGAGTCGCGTTGGCGTACCGCTGCTTGGCGGAAACAAACTGCTCGTAGAGCAGCCAGGCATGCAACCCGCGGTCCCGAAACCGGGGAGCGATGCCGTAAACAACCTGGCGGGCCCAGTTGAGCCGCCGCGTTTTCATCAACCAGAAAATGTGCGGCAGCCTCAGCAAGTGCGGAGTCTTCTTCACGCGCGCAAGGATTTCATTGAAATTGGGCAGGGACAGAGCCACGCCGGCGTTCTCACCGTTGATCTCTGCGATGAGTATCATCTCCGGGTCGGCAAACGCCCTCATGTCGTCCGCCGCCGCGAGCAAATCGTCCATCGTGATCGGCACGAAACCCCAGTTGCGTTCCAAAGTCGCGTTGTAAACTTCCTGCACAATTTTCAGCTCCTCTTCAAGCCGGGGCATCTTGATCGGGCGCAGCTTGATACTGCTGCGCTTGGCGACGCGCTCCACGATGCGCTTAAGACGTTCGGGTGCTTCGAGGCGATGCAAGGGCAGCAGGTATCCAAAGGATCTGCTAACGGCGCTGAATCTCAACTGCTCGATCAACGTCTTGTGATATTCGGGATTCCAGCAGAGTCCGAGACAGGGCGGATATTGGAATCCCTCCACGAGCAGACCGCATTCGTCGTTGATGCTGGGGCTGTAGGGACCGCGCATCAACGCCATTCCTTGTGAGCGAAGAACCTTTGCGGCCGCGCCGAAAAGCGCACCCGCCAATTCAATGTCGTCCTCGCAATCGAAAAAACCGAAGAAGCCGGTTTTGTCCCCGTAACGTTGGTTGTGCGCGCGATTGATAATGGCTGCAATCCTTCCGACAGGCTTTCCGTCGCGCCAGGCGAGAAACGGATGAATCTCCCCGGAACGCCGGTTGAAGGCGGACTTTGGCGAGAGATATTTGATGATACTCCCCGGGAAGGGAGGAATGAACGCCGGGTCCATTCCGTGAAGTTCTTCGGGCAGCCTCTCAAAAAGCTTCTCCTCCCTCCGCGTCCCACACAAGCTAATCGAGTACATTCTCTCTGGAAAGAGCGCGCTATCTGCCAGACCTCAAGCCAGTCGGCTCAATTCGCGGCAAGCGACGCGAGACACCTCTACCGAGAAACGGCAGGGCGAGCACCTTGTCCATTCCATGTGGCGTCCCGGACGGCGCTTCGGACGGCTCCCCGCTTGTCGCCATCTTCCTCAAGACGGAAATCGAATACATTCGCTTTGCGTTTTCCAGGTTGAGCGTAAGCCGGATCGTCGAAGGTGCCAAGCTCTCGCGCAAGTCTGGCAAATATTTCGAGCACGTTATCGAGATCCTGCTCGGTATGAGTTGCCATGTAGCTTGTGCGCACGATTGCCTCCCCATAACGAACAGCAGGATAAATCGCGGGAGTGGCGAAAACGCCTTCCTCGTACAACCGCTGCGTAAACTGGAACGCCTTTGCTTCGCTGCCGATCAGGATCGGAACGATCGGCGTTTCGGTAGTTCCGATTTGGAAGCCGATGCGCTTGAATCCCTCGTGCATCTTGCGGGTATTGCGCCAGAGTTGTTCGATGCGCTCCGTCTCCTGCTGCATGATCTCGAGGGCCTTGAGCACTCCGCCAGCCACAGCCGGCGCAAGCGACGCGGTAAAAATGAAGCAGCGAGCCCGATGCTTGAGATACTCGATCATCTGCCCGTCGCCAGCAATGAACCCGCCCATGGATCCGAGCGATTTGGAAAACGTCCCCATGATGATGTCGACATCCGTGTTCACGCCGAATTCGTGCACCGTGCCGCGGCCCTGCGGTCCCAGCACGCCAAGCGAGTGCGCCTCGTCAACGTAAACGCGCGCCCCGAATTCCTTTGCCACCTCGACCTGTGGTCGCAGGTCGGCAATGTCGCCCGACATGCTGAACACTCCGTCCATCACCACCAGCTTCCCCGCTTCCTCCGGTTGCCTCTTCAGCCGGTTGCGCAACGAAACCGCGGAGTTATGCCTGTAGGGCACAAGCCTTGCCGGCGCAAACTGACAGCCATCGATGATGCTGGCGTGATTCTCTCGATCACACAAGATCACATCCCCGTCCTCGGTCAGCGAGGCAAGGGCACCCTGGTTCGCAAAGAACCCCGTCGAAAAAAGGAGCACCGACTCACGCTGAAGAAAATCCGCAAGTGCCTCCTCGAGTTGGGTGTGTAACCTGAGTGTCCCATTCAGCAAGCGAGACCCCGTGCAACCGGAGCCATATTTTCGCGTAGCCTCACAAGCCGCCTCAATCACCCTCTCGTCCTGCGCAAGACCCAGATAATTGTTGGAGCCGATCATGATCTTGCGCTGGCCCTCGCAAATCACATAGTTGCCGTGCGTCTCCTCGATGCATCGAAAGTAGGGATAGAAACCCTGAGCCCGTGCGTCGGCACTGTC
>DATDAX010000308.1:0-6216 GCA_036525175.1 Terrimicrobiaceae bacterium
CCGCGTTGCTCCTCGCGACCGGGCGCCAGATCGAACGTGCCGGACGTCTGGCCAGGGAGATCTACGAGGACGATCCCATCAATTTGGGAAATGCTGTGCTGTACAGCTTCGGCCTGCACCTTCAGGGCAAATCCCGGAAAGCTGCTGATCTGCTCGACGGGCGGGACGACCTGAACAAACTCGGAAACGATGGAGCGGCGTACTACTCTCTCGTCCTCTCTGGATGCAGGCGGAACGAAGAGGCGCGCCGAATCCTCTCGATGGTGGATAGGGAGATGTTGCTGCCCGAGTTGCGTGCGTCGCTTGATCGAGCGTTTGGAGGACTTCCGAGCAATGCCGTTACGCGTCAGCCCGACTAAGCGAAGACGACAAAAGGGCGGCAATGCTTCTGAAGCGCCGCGTGCCAATCGACTGCTTCGTGTCTTTTCTGCTGGTTATGCGCGATCAATCTGCGCATCCTCTTCGGATGGTCCCGATGGCGCGTTGCGAGCCACTTGTTGCACCTGCGATACTTTCGAAGACCAAAGATTTCTGCCATGAGGGAGAGGACCTCGACCACAGGAGGAGCCGCCAGTGCATGACCACCCGACCGAAGTTGCAGCCTGGTTGTTTTGACAAGCGCGGTCTGTTTTCCACTGTTCCGTATCCAAGTAAGAGTCGCGCAAATCGTTTACTCGTAGGATGACGAGCTTGGGAAAGAATTACTATGGAGAACGCGCAGTTCGCTTTCTGCGTGTGAGGAAGTCGGCCGGTTTTGACGAAGTGGCCGAGTGGGAAACCGACGTTTTTCTTGAGAGCAACCTCGGTTTCGATGCCGCCGCGCTGGGTAGGCCCTCCAACCGGGAGAGGATCCTTCTGCCAACCGACGATCCGTTTGGTTGCGTGGAGGCAGTGGTGGCCCGGAACGAGGCGGGCAAGGGCTAGTCGTCTCGTCGCACGTCGCTTCGGGCGGTTGACATCGATCCCGCCAATGCGCAAACTCCCTGCGAAAATCGACCATGGCCTCCGAACCGTGCGCAAGACTTCAATAGCCCTCGTCCTCTTTGCTTTAGCTGCGTGCGGACGCGTTCCCCCAAAAGCTGAGGCGCCGGCTCCAACGCAGGAACAGACCCCGGAAGACGGATATGCAGGCCAGCCGGAGTCGGCTCCGGCCTCCGCTCAGCCGATCGGTGAAGGTATGGCAACGGCCGGCAGTGTCGAAGCTCCCGAGCGGGTCAATATGGATGCCGCAGATGCCGAGAACCAACTCGTCAAGACTGAGGTGCTCGCTCGCATCGACATAATGCCCAGGCTCACCCCTGAAGAAAAGGATAAGCTTTACGTGCAGGTCGAGCGTGCCCGCGGAATGGGAAAAATTGTGACAATTCCATTTGCGACAGGCAAGGCGAACGTCGGCCCCGCTGAGGCTTCTGCGCTGCAGGAGAAGCTCAAGCTGCCCCAAATTCAAAAGTTTGCCGACGATCCCACGGTGGTCTTTGTGGTTCTCGGTTTTGCCGACACGAGAGGAGATGCTAAGAAGAACCTCGCCATTTCCCTGGAGCGGGCCGATAGCGTCGTCAAGACCTTAAAGGAACGTGGTGCAGTAATGAACGTCATCCACGCAGTCGGGATGGGCAGCTCGGACATGTTCGACGCCAAGAATCTCGATAAGAACCGAGTCGTGGAAGTTTGGGCGGTGCTGCCTTGAGCAGCGAGATGTCGACCGCCGCCGGGCTCGCACCAATTGCCCTGCGCGACGGGCTGATTCTCGGCAGAGGCGCCGATGCGAACGCAATTCTTCCGGATGCGTCAGTGTCGCGGCGACATGCCGTCCTGCGCCACACCGAATCGGGCTGGCGGGTTGAAGACCTTGGCAGCCGGAGCGGTTCGTTCCTTAATGGGAGGTTGTTTAAGGCCGAAGATCTTGTCTTTGGAGATTTGCTGCGGATAGGCCCGTTTAGCCTACGGTTCGACGGGCGCTTCCTGCATGAGACCGCCGGAACCACAGGCGCGCGGCTTGATGCACGGGAATTGAAGAAAGTGGCTGCGGGCGTTTCCATCCTTTCCGGCGTATCCCTAAGTGCTGCACCTTGCCAATTCGTCGGGGTCATTGGACCCAGCGGAGCTGGAAAGTCCACCCTTATTGATGCGCTGTGCGCCCTGCGTCCGGCCGACTCGGGGGCAGTGATGATTGATGGAATCGACCTCTACTCCAACTACGAAACGCTAAGGGAAGAGCTTGGGTATGTGCCGCAGGATGATATCGTTCCGCTCGAACTTTCCGTCGAACAGGCCCTCTTCTTCAGCGCTTGTCTTCGGTTGCCGCGGAAGACGCCGGCTGGAGAGCTTCGCAAGCTGGTGTGGCACACCATGCGCCTCTTGGGCCTTGACGAGCGCGCGAACACCGCGGTTGGAAAGCTCTCCGGCGGACAGCGGAAACGTGTGAGCGTCGGCGCCGAACTGCTTTGCCGTCCTCGGCTCATGTTCCTGGATGAACCAACTTCCGGCCTGGACCCTGCGGCGGAGTTCAGGCTTATGGAATCGCTTCGTCACCTGGCTGTGACAGGCTGTACGATCCTCTGCACGACGCACGTGATGGGGAATGCTTTTCTGTTCGACAAACTCGCCGTGATGTTTGGAGGACGCCTCGTTTTCTTTGGGGAGCCCGCGCACGCACTCGAATATTTCGACGTGGAGCGGTTAACGCTCCTTTATGACAGTTTGTCTTCGCGCGCCGCGGCCGACTGGCCGGCGCATCGTGAAGGCCCTCCACCAGCGGACACGACTCGCGCTCTCCCCAAACGCCATAAACGCAACGCCGCGCTACCGATATTGCTCCGGCGTCAGTGGGCGATCTTCCGCGCGGACTGGAAGAATCTGGTGCTTGTGCTGGGCCAGCCTATCTTCATCGGTCTTCTGGTCACATGGGTGAGCAGGGATCCTCCACTCGTTTTGTTCTTTGCGTACATCGCGACGCTATGGTTCGGCTGCGGCAACGCAGCGCAGGAAATTGTGAAGGAGCTACCCATGTTCCGGCGCGAGCGGCTGATCGGGCTTGGAAGGCATGGATACCTGCTTGCCAAGTTCCTTTCGCTTGCCCGAATCACCGTCGTCCAAAGCCTGCTGCTCTACGGCGTTATGCAGCTCTGCACAGGGGGTATCGGCGGAGCGGTCCAATGGCAGATACCGGGATTGGTGCTGGCGGCGTGCGCCGCGGTTGGCATCGGGCTTGCGATTTCTGCTTTTGCGAGATCCGTTCTTCAAGCTGTGATGATTGTCCCCCTCGTCTTGATTCCGCAGATCCTCTTCTCGGGATTTACTCCTCCCGCGGGCGATATGAAGCCCGGTCCTTACATTATTTCAAGGCTGATGCCGAGCGCAGCGGTCCAGAGCGTCATGGACATAAGCCTGTTCTGGCAGAAAACGATCAGCGGGGCCATGCGTGTGGACTATCCTTCGGCGTTCTCAAATCTCAACCGCGACAGGTCGCTGAAGAATGGACAGACCTTCGCAAACGCTATGCCAGCGTGGTGGGGGCTCGGAACGCTCGCGGCATGGATGGCAGGCGCATATTGGGCGGCATGGTTCGCGCTGCGCGGCAAAGAGCGGGGATAATAATTTCCCGAGCGAATCTAAGCCATTCCAAAGAGGCGCACGGCTTGATACTTTCCCTTGAGCTGGTGATCGCCGAGATCCGTCAGGTCGATGCCCGCTTCCGGCAGTGTGCTTAGGAAATCTTGGGAAAGCGCAAGCCTCTGGTTGAGCTGCTTCATCACGCTTTCGATGCGAAAGACGGTATTTACGGTGTCACCGAGAATGGTCGCGTCGCGCTGGGCGACCAGACCTACGTTTCCGCAGGTTACGTTCCCGTGATGCAGCGCGACCGCAATCTTGAACGGTCTTTCCTCCGACAGACGCCAGCGGCGCTTGTCTGCGGCTTTCAAGAGCCCCAGCGCGCTATCCAGAGCACCTCGCGACTCGCGACCATGCTCCGATTCGCAGGTCCAATAAGCGAGGACCGCATCGCCAATGAACTTGTCGATTGTTCCACCGCTCTCATGGACAATGTTTCCGACATCCCGAAACCATTGCCCGAGAGTGCGGGCGAGTTCCTCCTCCGGCAGTAGCTCGGACATCGTGGAAAAGCCGCGAATATCGCACACCATGACCGCGACGAGAGCACTCTGATCATGCGCTGACTCAGTTCCCGCAGCGATGGTTACATCGTAGGTCGGATCCTCAGACAATCCTTCAGACTGTTCGAAAATCAGTTCATTGTTTGTGATGCGGATGACGGCCCCATGGGTAAGCAGTGTTGGCGTGATGACACGGCGTCCGTTAACAAACGTGCCGTTGCGGCTTCCGAGATCCATAATCTGAAACTGGTATGCGTTGTGGCAGCGGATTACCGCGTGCTGCCGGGAGACGTGCGGATTGGTGTGCAGGCTGACCGTATTGTCGCGACTGCGTCCAATTGTGGCTGTGTTGCCGACTTCCACCTCAAACGCCTCGCCTTCCGCGGGACGCACTTTCAATTTTGCTGGCATAAAGACCGTTTCTTTTCATGGTTCGAGCTGATGGGCGCGAGAAGTTTTCGCTGGCCCGACTGTCCCGAGAATATTCGTTGTCGCCGACCAATCAAGGCTTCGACTCACTTGCGATCATGGCCCAGCCTTGGTCAATATGCGCTCGGCATACTTCGCAAGAATATCAAATTCGAGGTTTACCAGGCTGCCTTCCGCCAACTTCCCGAGATTTGTTACGGCTTGCGTGTGCGGTATGATCCAGACGGAAAACGATTTCTCGTCGAGGCTCGCTACGGTCAGGCTCACACCGTTTACACAGATCGAGCCCTTCCATGCCACATAACGTGAGAACCTGGCTGGCAGCTCAAATTGGAGTCTAAGATCGCGAATGCGTGCTTCACTGCCAATCAGCGTTGAAGTACAGTCGACATGCCCCTGGACGAAGTGTCCGCCCACGCGACCGTTTGCGGGCAAGGCGCGTTCGAGGTTGACATCGGATCCTTCAATAAGGTTGCCGAGATTCGTGCGCAGAAGAGTTTCCTCGAGAAGATCAAAGTGAAGTCGATCGCTATTGCGGGCAACGACTGTGAGACAACATCCGTTTACGGCGACGCTGTCACCCACCTTGACGTGCTTCCCTATAGCTGGCGCCGCGATAGCCAGTTCAATCGCGTCTGCGTCGCGGCGCAGCCATTTGCACACTCCGACCTCCTCAACCAGACCTGTAAACATCAGAAAACCCTCCAACGCGAGAAGAAGAGAAGTGAAACGAGCGCGAAGATCGGAATAAGAACCGGCACTGCGTAACGAAGAACATAACCGAAGAAACTCGGCGTGCGAACACCGACCTGCTGAGCGATATTTTTGACCATGAAGTTCGGGCCATTTCCGATATAAGTGACTGCACCGAAGAAAACGGCTGCTAGCGAGATGGCAACGAGAAAATCATTGCTCTGCTCGATGAAGCGCCCGACGTCCTGGCTGCTGTTGACACTGAGCCCCTGGTCGCCCATGGCCGCGGCGAGAAAAGTCAGATAGGTGGGTGCGTTATCCAAGAAGGCCGAAAGCGTGCCTGTCGCCCAATAGAATTGTTGGGCTGAGTGCAGACCAAGTTCGCCGGCATGAAGTTCCAGATAGTCGATTACGGGAACCATGGTCGCGAAGATGCCCGCAAAGAGCCAAGCGACCTCCTTGATGGGGTCAAAGTTGAAGTCGTTCAGCTCGTGAACAGGTTTCGGCGTGGAGACGAACGAAGCGGCGGCTGCGCCGACCATGATCGCATCCGGAACGAGGGGTGGGAGGAGTCTGTTGGCCAGCACCGCTCCAACGATAACGGCGACAAAGAAAATATTGTGATGCCCCGCAAAGTGCCATTTTTCCGAGCCGGTCATCCGATCTGAAACTTCCTTGGGTGATTGACGAAAATTCAGCGAATCAAGAATGTAAAAGACTCCTAGCAGGGTGCCCACAACAATGAGCCAGGCCTTCCAACAGTTCGCAATCACCCAGAGAAAAGGAACGCCTTTCAGGTATCCGAGAAATAGGGGAGGATCTCCAAGAGGGGTTAGAGATCCCCCCACATTGCTGACAATGAAGATGAAAAACACTACGTGGAACGCAGTGATTCGATACCTGTTCATTCGAATCCATGGCCTGATCATGAGCATCGAGGCCCCCGTTGTCCCAATGATGTTGGCCATGACCGCACCGA
>DATDAX010000309.1:0-3231 GCA_036525175.1 Terrimicrobiaceae bacterium
GTTTCGTGCGCCCGCTAATACTGCCGCAAGAGAATTAACCGGACCAACCAAGGTTCGCGCAGAGCCAGTCCTGTCCAGACCAGCACGCCAAAGCCGATCGCAAAGAGGATTGGGAAATTTCCGGCCCGCGCGATCACGTGAACCGTCACCGCGCCGCCCAGATAGCCGGTCAGCAGGATCGCCCCGAGGATAGCGGTTTTAGGAATGATATAGATGGCCGTGCAGGCGAGCAATAACAGGCCGATGCCTGTCACAAGGTCCGAAGCAATCCCCGCCTTCTGGCAGGCCTCCACCACGGGAGCCACGCGAATGACTTTCGTAATGCCGTCGAAAGCCAGGAACAGCGCCACCAGCCCGGTGAGTCCCGATCCCAGCCTCGGCATCGCCTTGGAAGCGGATGAGTGCCGAGCCGGCGTATGCATAATTGTGTCTTGATTCATAGTCACAATCGCACCGTAGCGAACGACGCCGGCTACTTATTGTATAAAAGCGACAACTGTCGTTCGCCGCGCGCGATGAGGGCGGGGGTCTGCCCGATGAATCGTTGCAGCGACCGGGTGAGATGAGCCTGGTCATAATAGCCCACCTCGTGGACCACATCGAGGATCGGGGTTCCACGCTTCAAAAGAAGCGTGGCCCGGCGTGCGCGCTCGATTTGGCAAATGGTCCCGAGTGTCAATCCCGTGACCTGGAGGACGTGGCGTTGTTCGGTTCGCGTCGTGACATTTTGCAGTTCCCCGCGAACCGCACCCTCAACTGTGCGATCAGCCACAATCAATCCGGCCTGAACGAGCCGTTTCACGAACGTCTCCGCATTCTCAAAATCAGGAAAATCGCACGCCGACCCGTTCAGCCAGAACGACCGGCGGGTGGCGTTTGGCAGGGTCACGTCATTCCGGTCGCGCAGATCGCTGGAGCGCATCAGAGGCATGAAGGTGCCCAGCTTAAAGTGGATCCCGAACCATTCGCCGTGCGCCGGACAAAACGCCATCGTTGCCTTCGTTTCCGGCCCGCGCACGGTAAGAGACATTCGGCCCTCCAGACGCGTGACGACAATGTTCCAGTGAGATGCCGCGATCGAGTGGAACACTCCCGCCCGCTCACTGTGACTGCGCCAGACCCTTTCCACAAAAGGCGAGTCTGATGGGCGGTCTGCGAAAGTGATAAGCATGCTACCCCCGTTGTTTAAAGCACCGCGGCTATTCACGCAGCAACTAACGATGGCACGTTCCTTCGGGCTCATCCGTGATTGGTCTGGTTCGACCCCTTCCCAATGCCGTGCGCCGAGGGCTTCCATCCATCCTGGCTTTGACGACGGTGCTCGCCCTTCCACCCGTACTTCTCGGCGACATGCAGCGCCTTCTGGAACTGCCACGCGAACGGGCGCACGCGAGCGGCAAGGCGACAGCGTAGCGGACGATTGCATGGCTTGAGGTGGGAGTTTTATTGTGGCAGCTTCGCCAAACATGAAGACCGTCGAACTCGCTTATCCGCATATTGTGAAGAAGGACGACGAACCGGCACGATTGTTTGTGCGCAGGCAAAAATCAAGCTTTGCTCCCGGCACGAACAAAGGGTTCCACCTCCTCTTCTTTCTTAGCTGTCTCATAGGAACCCATCTTTCGGGAGATGACTCTCTTTGGAACCTCTATGAGTCGAAGTTAAAGGAAGCCAAGTATGTGGATTTGACGCATACGATTACGCCGTCGATTCCTGTTTGGTCGGGATTCGGTCAATCGAAGTTTACCCCTGCGATCAATCCCCAAACCAAACAACCTTATGTGTTCGCCAACGACGGGTTTGAAGCGACTCGTTACGAGCTTGCCACCGATCAGCTCGGCACGCAATTAGACCCACCCGCTCATTGGGCCCCGGAGTATCCCGCGATCGACGAGATTCCGGCCACATTTGCGGTTCGACCGCTTGTGGTGATCTCTATCGTCGAACAACTCAAGAAAGACGATAATTATCATCTCCAGGTCGCCGACATCGAAAACTGGGAAGCGGAGCACGGGCGCATTCCAGAAGGGTCCGTCGTGTTGGTTCGATCCGACTGGTCGAAGCGCTGGCCAGATCCTGCTCTGGCGACCATGAAGCGGTTCCCGGGCGTGAGCTTGGCGGCGCTGAAGTTTCTCCATGAGCAAAGGAAGATCCTTTTTCATGGCCACGAGCCGCTCGATACCGACAGCACTCCGACGCTTGAAGGCGAGGAATGGTTGATGCACAACGGTTACGCCCAGGCTGAAGGGGTGGCGAACCTTGACCAGGTCCCAGAAAAAGGTGCGCTTGTGTCGATCGGCTATCCAAAGTTCGGCGGCGGAACTGGCGGGTATGCGCGCTACATCGCGATCTGTCCCGCCGATTGGAAGTACGGAATTACCATTTCGGAGACGAAAGAAGCGCCCATGGCGAAGAGCGACAAGCCGTTAAAATGGGATTCCAGCGCGGGAATGCGGACACGCTAAGTCTGAAATTCTGGCTATGCGAACTGCAGGCTTTCCGCCGTAGTTCTCCTCGCGGCGGAGTGTGACGCTGCCCATGTAGGTCGGGATCGCGAAGATGATCCGTCCGGGTCTTTGGGTCCTTCCCAAGAGCGCGAAACGTGCGATCAATTGAAGGCGGTCATCTCTACTGATAACCGACGATGGGATGCGGGACATACGGCTCTTCCAGGTACGCGACCTCTTCCTGGGTCAGTTTGACGGACAATGCGCCGACGGCATTTTCCAGATGCGTGATCTTCGTTGCCCCGATGATAGGCGCCGTTACCGGCTTCTTCTGTAACAGCCAGGCAAGCGCGATATGAACGCGCGGAACCCCGTGCTTTTCCGCGAGTTCCGCCACCCGCTCCACGACCTGTCGATCGGTTTCGGCTGTCGCATCATACTTGCTTTTCGCGATTTGATCGGTTTCGGAACGAAGCGTGCTTTCCGAGGACCAGTCACGCGTCAACCTACCGGATGCGAGTGGACTATATGGGATCACCCCGATCTTCTCCTCGCGGCAGAGTGGCAGCATCTCCCGCTCCTCTTCGCGGTAGAGGAGGTTCAGGTGATCCTCCATCGCGACGAAGCGGGTCCACCCATACTTCTCGGCGACGTGCAGCGCCTTCTGGAACTGCCACGCCCACATGGCGGAGGCACCCAAATATCGGGCCTTGCCGGCCCTCACCACGTCATGCAGCGCTTCCATCGTCTCCTCGATTGGGGTTTGGTAATCCCAGCGATGGAT
>DATDAX010000310.1:0-4753 GCA_036525175.1 Terrimicrobiaceae bacterium
CTGGGTTCCTTCGCCTTCATCCCGTGGGTGCTCTACAACATCCATCCACCGCAGCTTCGCCAAACCGCACACGCGCAAGCCTTCGCCAAAGACAAACTCGCGGCGCTCGGGCCCATGACGCGCCGGGAAGGCACGCTGCTGCTTCTGCTCGTTGCGGTGATCGTGGGCTGGATCGCCTCGCCTTGGCATGGAGTGGGTAACACGGCCGTAGCGCTGGCAGGTGTGTGCGCGATCCTGCTATGTCGCGTGCTCACATGGGAGGAAATCCTCGGCAACGCGCGCGCCTGGGAAGTGCTCGTGTGGTTCGCCCCGCTGCTGATGATGGCTGACGAGCTGAGCAAACAAGGCATCATCGATGCGATCTTCCGCGGGAGCTTCAGCCATTTCCAGGGCTGGCCGTGGGCCTTTTCGCTGGCCGCGCTGGCGCTGGGTTACTTCTACGTTCACTACGGGTTCGCCAGCCTCACAGCACAAATCTCCGCGCTTTATCCAGCCTTCCTGGGTGCGGCGCTTGCCGCCGGTGTGCCTGGATCCCTGGCCGCGCTGACTTTCGGGTTTCTCTCGAATCTCAATGCCGGCCTGACGCACTACGGCACTGGCTCTGCGCCAGTCTATTTCGCAACCGGCTACCTCTCACAGAATACATGGTGGGCCGTCGGTTTCGTTGTCTCGCTCGTTAATCTTGCGCTCTGGCTTGGCATCGGCACGCTTTGGTGGAATAGCGTCGGCCTGTGGTGAGAGCGCCCGGTTTCTTGATTAGTCGATGTGCCCTTGCGCGACGGGCTGCGCCGGCGCTGCTGGCGGCGAGGCGGCGGGCGCCCTTGCGGGAAGCGGGATTTCCCAGATAACACGCAGGCCTTCCTTCCGCGCGCCGGCCTCAGCGCGAAGGGAGCCGTGGTGCATTTGCAGGATGCTGCGGCAGATTGCCAGACCGAGGCCGCTACCGGGCGTCGCAGTCGCGTCGTCCGCGGCCAGTCGGACGAAGCGCTCGAAAATCCGGGAACGCTGTTGGGGCGGCACGCCTGGGCCCTCGTCCTCGACCGCCACCCGCCAGGCATCTACGGTGAACTCCGATTCGAGCGTAAGCAGTCCTCCGCGCGGCGAAACCCGAAGTGCGTTGGTGACGAGATTGAGCAGCACCTGCCGCATCCATCGTGGATCGAACGCCACGGTGCCTGAACCCTCGATCGTTGTCTCGCAACGCACCCCAACATGCTCTGCCAGCAAGCGCGCGTCCTGGGAAACGGATTCCATAAAAGCCCGCGGATCTTGCTCCACACGGTCCATTGCGATCGCACGCGCTTCCGCACGCGAGAGGAAAAGCAGGTCCTCGATGATCTGATTCAGACGCGAAACTTCTTCGAGTTGCACCTGCAGCGCTTCTTCCTGCTCCGCGCTGAGCCCACTCGTTCCGAGCAGTTTTTCCGACTGCAGCCGCACAAGCGAAAGCGGCGTCTTCAATTCGTGCGAGGCTTCGGCCGCAAAGCGCCGCACTTGTTGAAACGAAGCTTCCAGTCGATCGAACATTTCGTTGAGCAGCCGCGCCAGGCCGGAGATTTCGTCCTGCACGTTGGCGACGGGAATGCGTTCGCCGAGATTGTCCGAACGAATGCGGTCTGCCGTTTCCTGGATGAGTCGCAAGGGTCGAAGCGCAATCTGACTGAGCATTAGTCCGCTGCCGAGGCTCGCCAGAAGGACGAGGCACACCAACACGAGACTCACCTGCGCGTAGCCTTCCATCACTTTGCGCACGGGCGCGAGCGGCGTTGCGATCTTCACCGCAGCTTCGCCAATTCTGAACCTGCCGACGCGCATCTCCCCAAGCGCGGGGATGTTGGCCGTGAAGGTTTCCCCGCCATCCGGTAAACGTTGCCCACCGAGGTTCGGCGAGCTGAAAGTCACATGCCCATTGCCATCGACCCATTCAAAATAAAACAATTGCGAGCCGGGCAGCGGCTGACCGGCCGCTCCAACGAGATGCTGGCCTTCGGGTTTTACAGATTTTACACGCTCGAATTCCGCTGCATTCAATGCGTCGAGCCCACGGATAAGGTTGCGATCTAGTGTAGGTCGTCAAGCAGACTGCATATTATTCAAGGTGTCACGCCCGCGTTTGACCTTTTCGAGGATATCGCATGCTTTGGCCGTCCAGATGAAAGGTTTCGGGGCATCATTGTGAGCGGCAATGTGTTGGTTGATTGCATGGGTAACTTCCTCAACACTGCGAAATACCCCGCGGCGAATGCTGTTAACGGTCAGGTCCCGGAAGAAGCGTTCAACCATGTTTAACCATGAGGCGCTAGTCGGTGTGTAATGGACGTGGAAGCGTGGGTTGCGCCTGAACCAGGCTTTGACCTTCTCATGTTTATGGGTGGCGTAGTTGTCACAGATGATATGGATCTGCTTGCCGGCAGGAGCATTCTTACGAATCAGGTTCAAAAATCGAATCCACTCTTGATGCCGGTGTTTCTTCATGCAGGCGCCGATCACTTCGCCACTGAGCGTGTTCATCGCTGCGAACAGAGAAGTCGTTCCATTGCGCTTGTAGTCGTGAGTCATCGTCTGGCAGCGCCCCTTCTTAAGCGGCAAGCCCGGCTGCGTGCGATCCAGGGCCTGGATTTGACTCTTCTCGTCGCAGGAGAAGACGATGGCATATTCGGGAGGATTGAGATAGAGGCCCACGATATCCTCGAGTTTTTCCTGGAATCTTTTGTCATTGGAGAGTTTGAAGCTCGAGACCCGGTGGGGTTTCAAACCGTGGGCCGCCCAGATGCGCCCCACCGTCGATGGACTCACCCCTGTGGCTTTGGCCATCGACGCCCGACTCCAGTGAGTCGCCCCGGGAGGTTTTTCTTCCAGGGTCATCTCAACGATGCGCGAGCGCGTGGACGCAGCTACCGGCGCAATCCGGCCAGGACGGCTCTTATCCTTCAGAATGCCAGCTAGCCCGGCCTTGGCATACCTCCCTCTCCAGCGTCCGACTTTCATCTTATCCTGGTTCAGACGCGCTGCGATTTCCTTATTCTCAAGCCCCTCTGCAGCAAGCAAAACAATGGCTGCCCGTTCCTGGTTTCGAATGGAACTGGAGCGCCCGCGCTTCATTCTCTCAAGTTGACTGCGTTCCCTGGCGCTCAAAGTGATGACGGCTGCGACTCTCATCATCAAATGATAGCTGTTTCCTTATAATATACAATCTGTAAGGCGACCTACACTAGCAGGTAGAAACCGGCGGCGAGAAGTCCAAAAAGCGTGAGCGTCGAGACCAGCGAATACCACAGCGCCAGCCGGGCGCCGAGCGTTTTCATAACATCTGGTAGCCAACGCCGCGGATCGTCTTGAACCACGGCTCACCGCCAGGCTTCTCCAATTTCGCGCGTAGCTTGCTCATATAGACATCGAGCAGATTGGCATCAGCATCGCAGTAGGACTCCCATATTTTTTCGCTGATGAGCGTGCGCGTTAACGTGCGGCCGGGATTGCGCATAAAGGTTTCCAGCAATGCGAACTCACGATTCGTCATTTCCAGGGGCTGGCCGTTTAAGAGCACCGAACGTTGAGCGAGGTCCATCTTCATGCCGCGATGTTCGAGCACCGTCTCCTTCACTGCGGAATGCCGACGCAGAAGCGAGCGAATTCGCGCGAGCAGCTCCTCGAGGCTAAATGGCTTGGCAAGGTAGTCGTCCGCACCGACGTCGAGGCCTTTGACGCGATCCTGCACTGCGTCGCGCGCACTGAGAATAAGAACGGGGTCGCTGATACCACTCTTGCGCCAATCACGAAGAAGTTGCAGCCCGTCGCCATCCGGCAAGCCGAGATCGAGAATGATGGCATCGAATCCTGATTCCTCGCAAAACGCATCGTAAGCCGCCGCGCACGTCTGCGCCCATACCGCGGTGTAACCGGCTTCGGTCATTCCTTTTTTCAAAAACTGCCCGAGGCGGCGCTGGTCTTCGACAATGAGAATTTTCACGGGGAAACAGGGCGGCGCGCTGGCGTTCGCTACAACCATAATCCTACGCTTTTCAGCTGCGACCGCGAGCAAAATGCCGAAGCCAAACCTGAATGAATTTTCAGGTGGTCTTCAGTTCCGCTTCAGCTCAGCGGCCCATAGTGCGAACACAGAAACCAATCTATTCCTATGCTCACCCCAGCTTCACCCACCACCGACGAAGTCCGCATCGCCGTATCAACGAAAGACGACGCCCAGTCGTCCGACTCCGCCAGCGTCTATTTCTCGCCCCGCCCGCTGACCAAGAACAAACATCTCCTCAAGTGGATCGAGAAGATGGCCTCACTAACCCAGCCGCACTCCATCCATTGGGTAGACGGCTCGCAAGAAGAATACGAAGCGTTGTGCGCCCAGATGGTTGCCGGCGGCACGTTCATCAAGCTCAACGAGCAACTCTGGCCGGGATGCTTCTACGCGAAGTCCGATCCGAGCGATGTGGCCCGTGTCGAAGATCGCACGTTCATCTGCTCGCTCTCGAAGGACAACGCCGGTCCGACGAATAATTGGGTCGATCCTTACGAAATGCGTCGCAAGCTGAAGCAGCTCTTCGCCGGCTGTATGCGCGGACGTACGATGTATGTGCTGCCCTTCAGCATGGGGCCAATTGGATCGCCCATGGCGCAGCTCGGTGTGCAGCTCACCGATTCGCCCTATGCCGTCGTGAACATGCGACTCATGGCGCGTGTAGGGTTGCCAGTCTTTAAAGAGATCGACGCCAATTCGAAGCGCGTCGTGCCCTGCGTG
>DATDAX010000311.1:0-5509 GCA_036525175.1 Terrimicrobiaceae bacterium
TCGCAAGATGCGTGCGGGCTTCGCGTTTTCAATCGCGGGCGCAGCCGCGCGTGTTACGAAGGTCCTTGGTGACGGCTCAAGGATTGTGGAATTCGACCGCGAGCCGGACCTCGAGCGCTTCGGCAGCATTCCGATTCCCCCTTATTTCCATCGCCAGGCGGACAACGAAGACGAGATCCGCTACCAGACGGTTTTCGCCGAGCCATCCGGCTCGGTGGCCGCTCCGACCGCAGGCCTTCACTTCACATCCCAACTCCTCTCGCGAATTCCCCACGCATATGTAACCCTGCATGTCGGAATCGGCACCTTCTTGCCGGTAAAGGTGGAACGCGTCGCGGACCATCATATGCACGCCGAGCGGTATTCCATCGGGGAGGAGGCTGCACGCACGCTGAACGCCGCGGCGCGCATCTTCGCCGTCGGCACAACGTCGGCGCGCGTTCTTGAGAGTCAACCCGCGGGTCCGATCATGCCCCGTTCCGGCTCAACAAGCATTTTCATTCATCCCCCGTTTGCCTTCAGTCGGGTGGGAGCTCTGCTTACGAACTTTCACCTGCCGAAATCGACGCTTCTCATGCTGGTGTGCGCCTTAGCCGGTCGCGAGGCAGTTCTTGCGGCATATGCGGAGGCCGTTAGGGAACGCTATCGGTTCTTCAGTTACGGCGATTGCATGTTGGTGGTTTGAGCCCGCCGCGCCAGGAAGAACTCCTTCAGGATCTGGGCGCACTCATCCGCTCTCACTTCTCTTGTAATCTCACATCGGTGATTGAGTTCTGGCATTTGAAGGATGTTCAGCAAGCTCCCAGCGGCGCCACCCTTCGGATCGAGACAACCAAAAACGACGCGGCGCAACCGCGCATGAACGATCGCCCCTGCACACATCGGGCAGGGTTCCTTGGTGACAAACAGGTCGCAATCCGTGAGCCGCCAATCCTCGACCGCGCTTTCCGCCTGCGTAATGGCTAGCATTTCGGCGTGTGCAGTTGCGTCCTTGAGCGTCTCAACCTGGTTCCACGCCCTGGCGATGATCCCCCCGTTTCTGACGATGACTGCCCCAACCGGCACCTCCTCCAACGTAAAGGCCCGACGCGCAAGTCGCAGCGCTTCATTCATGAAAAACTCATCGCTGGTGAAATCCCTCATGGCACGCTATCAAATAACACATGGATTCGTTTAAAACCATCGTTGCCCCCTCGATTCTTGCGGCGGATTTTGCCAAGCTGGGCAACGAGATCGTGCGCGTAACCGATGGTGGAGCCGACTGGATTCATTGCGACGTCATGGATGGACACTTCGTCGACAACATTTCCTTCGGTCCAGATGTCGTGGAGGCTGCCTCACGGCACACGGAACTCCCACTCGATGTTCATCTGATGATTGAGCGGCCGGACAGGTTTTTCCAAAGATTCACAACCGTTGCCAGCTCGATTTCCGTCCATGTCGAGGCGAAACACGATGTTGCCGAAACCCTGGGTCGCATCCGCTCCGCCGGCTGCAAGGCGGGTCTCGCCATAAGCCCCCCAACACCCTTCAAACACGTCAAACCCTTCCTGGATCTCATCGACGTGCTGCTCGTGCTAACAGTGAATCCGGGTTTTGGCGGACAACCATTCATCACTGAGACTCTCGACAAGGTGCGCGAAGGCGCCGAATGGAGGGCGGCCCACGAGCTCGATTATCACATAGAAGTGGACGGCGGAATCAACGTCGCAACCGCGAGAGCCTCGCGCGAGGCGGGAGCCAACGTCATGGTCGCCGGAACGTCGATCTTCAAGGCCATCGACGTCGCCGCGGAGATCTCCGCGCTAAGGTAGTCGCCTTCTAAAGATCCCAGCAGGTCCCGACTGCATTTCATCTTGCGAGACATCTTGATGGTTTCCAACGCCAACGCGAAACCAAGCCCGTCAACTGACCGTCCGACCGAAAACTCGGTAAACACCATGCTCCCACGCAAATAGATGTCGAAATCACCTTTGCATGCGGCTGCGTGGATGCTATGCCGGAGTGCAAACTCCCCTCTACCCAATGAGTGACCTAACCGCAAAAATCCAAGCAGCCGCCGCGGGCGGACAACTTCTCGAATCCTCTGCCAACAACCTGCTCGCCCTGCTCGCCAAGAGCTCGTCTCCGCTCGACGAAGCCTCCATTCGCGAACTCGTGGACGCGGACAACTGGAAGGAGCTGGACAACCGCTTCTTTCGGACGCTCGCTTTTGGTACCGGCGGTCTTCGGGGCAAGACGATCAGCGCCGTTGTAACGCGCGCCGAACAGGGCAAGCCGCAAGCGCTCGGCCGGCCGGAATTTCCGTGTATTGGCACGAACGCGATGAATTATTATAACATCAGTCGCGCCACACAGGGTCTCGTCGCCTATGTGAAGGAATATTTTGCCAAGGGCGGACGCAGCGGTAAGCCCGCCGTATGCATATGCCATGATACGCGCTTTTTCTCTCGGGAATTCGCCGAACTGGCAGCCAAGGTCATCACCGAGAACGGCTGTAATGCGTACCTTTTCGAAGGTCCTCGCTCAACGCCCGAGCTGTCGTTTTCGGTTCGCTACACAAAGTCCCAGGCCGGAATCAATATTACCGCCAGTCACAATCCGCCCGAGTACAATGGCTATAAGGTATATTTCGAGGATGGCGGCCAGGTCGTAGAGCCTGACGCTTCAGGAATTATTGGGAAGGTCAACGCCGTGGACAGCGATGTCTACACGCCCGTGGCCGCTGCGGAGCAGGGCAAGGTGATTGCAATGGGCGCGGAAATTGATGAGGCCTACATGAAGCGCCTCGAAACACTCCCGCTCGATCCAGAACTCATTCGAGGCCAGAACTCCTTCAAGGTGGTCTTCAGCGCGCTTCATGGGGTCGGCGGCGTCATCATCAAACCCATGCTCGACCGCCTCGGCTTTCATTGTCAAACGGTGGCCGAACAGGACGTGCCCGACGGCCGATTTCCTACGGTAAAGTCTCCCAACCCCGAGAACGCCGAGGCCTTGACAATGGCAATGAAGCTCGCGGACGAAACTGGCGCAGACCTTGTTGTCGCCACGGATCCAGACTGCGACCGGATGGGAATCGCGGTCCGAGACGGCGCAGGCAAGATGACTCTCCTTACTGGAAATCAGATCGGCTCGCTCATAGCCTGGTATCGCGCAATGAAGCATTTCGAAAAAGGCATACTGAACGACGCGAATAAGTCCCATGGTGTTATCATAAAGACATTTGTGACGACGGACTTGCAAAAGGCCATCGCTGAAAAGTCGGGACTTCGCTGCGTGGAAACTCTTACCGGATTCAAGTACATCGGCGAGAAGCTGCGCAAGTACGAAGACAAAATTCCCGCCGAGCTCCGGAAAAACTACTCCGAACTGTCCGAGGACGTCACCCGCAAGCTTCGGATCGAGCACTCCTCTCTCTATGTGTTCGGAGGCGAGGAAAGCTACGGTTACAGCGGATCGGACTTCGTGCGCGACAAGGACGGTAACAGTGCCGCCGTGATGATCGCGGAGGTGGCCGCGTATGCCAAGGCAGAAGGAACGACGCTCACCGGGCTGATGGACCGCATCTTTTCCGAGTTCGGCTTCTACCTTGAACGCGGTGAATCGCTTACGATGGAGGGTGCCGAAGGCGCAGCTCAAATCAAGAAGCTGGTGGATTCATACGCTTCGAATCCGCCGAAGGCAATAGATGGTGCCGCCGTGAGTTCGACGGTTAACTTCGCCACCGAGACAATACACGATGTGGAAGGCGATCGTATTCCGTCCGAGGCCATGCTCATGATCACCCTCGCGGATAACAGGCGCATTGCCGTTCGGCCTTCCGGCACTGAGCCGAAGATCAAATACTACATGTTTGCCGCCGAACCGGCTTCTAATGGCAAGACCATCTCACCCAGCGAGTTGGCGTCTACCAAGACGCGTGTTGCCGCCTCACTCGACCGCCTTTGGAAAGAGGTTAAGGCCGACGCCTCCGCACGGGCGTCCGCCTGATTTGCCTTGACATTCGTGCAAGAGGCACTACTTGTGCTGACCCGCGCTTGATAACCGCGCCGTAGGTCCTGGAGCGAGCGTCTTCGACGCTTCGCTATAAGCGCCCAGGGGAACCCGGCGATCAGATTCCAAAAACCATGCCAGTTCGTCTCGGAAGATTCGAGATGCCGAAGACCCTTGTGAAAGACGAGGGATCGGCCACAGATATCTACGCAAAATTCGTTGCAGAGCCCTTTGAGGCCGGCTACGGCCACACGTTGGGCAACTCCCTTCGCCGAGTGCTCCTTTCCTCGTTGGAAGGGGCCGCGATAACCTCCGTGCGCATCGAGGGTGCGCCCCACGAATTCACCAGCCTTCCCGGCGTGGTGGAAGACGTTGTGGACATCATCCTCAACCTCAAGAAGGTCAAATTCAAGGCGCCCGACCACGACGCTCGCACGGCGAGCATCTCGGTGACCAAGGAAGGCGCCGTGACCGCCGCGGACATCCAATGCGTCCAAGGGGTCGATGTTGTTAATCCCGATCAGCACATCTGCACGCTCGACAGAAAGCAAAAATTCGATGTCGAGCTCGAGATCAAGGTCGGGCGGGGCTTTGCGACAGGCGACGAGAACAAGCATCCCGACCAACCGATCGGCGTGATCGCTATCGACTCGATCTTCTCGCCCGTCACCCGCGTCAAGTATGCTGTGGAGAACACGCGTGTCGGGCAGCGCACCGATTATGACAAACTGATCCTCGACGTGTGGACAGATGGTCGCATCACGCCAGACGAGGCGCTGCTTCAAGCTTCCGCAATCCTTCGCCACCATCTGGATGTCTTCGTCGGCTACGATGACAACAAGGTGGAATTCGATGAGACGCCGGAGGAGGTCAGCCAGGAAAACACCCGACTCAAGAAGCTCTTGAATATGAGTGTCAACGAGATAGAGCTCTCGGTCCGCGCTGCAAATTGCCTCAATAACGCGAATATCACAACCGTGGGCCAGCTCGCCATGAAGACGGAGGCCGAAATGCTCAAGTACCGCAATTTCGGCAAGAAGTCGCTCAACGAGATCAAAGATAAACTTCAGCAGCTCGGCTTGGGCCTCGGCATGAAATTTGAAACCGGTCTTGTCGATCCGGCAGGCGAAATCAAGTAACCCATCATGCGCCATCGTAAGAAAACGGTTAAGCTTGGCCGCACCGCCGAGCATCGCAATGCCCTGCTCGCCAACCAGACTTGTAGCCTGATCGAGCACGGACGCATCAAGACGACCCTCGCAAAAGCAAAAGCGGTCCGACCGCTAGCCGAAAAGATGGTCACCCTGGCCAAGCGTGGGGGCCTGCATGCTCGCAGACGTGCTCTCGCGCTGCTCCATAACAACAGCACCCGCACAGTAAAGGCCGTCGGCAAGTTGTTCTCCGAAATCGCTCCTCGGAGCGCAAATCGCAATGGAGGCTATACCCGCGTTGTCAAACTCGGGCCGCGCCCAAGCGACTCCGCTCCGATGGCGTTCATAGAATGGGTCGACCTCAT